>JAIRQL010000090.1 GCA_031256515.1 Alphaproteobacteria bacterium | reverse complement strand
TTGTGGGTGGCGATATAGAACAAACTCAAGGAACATTAATTATTGATAATATAGATTGGCTTAATAGCTTAACTATAGATTCTTCTGAAGATTCTAACTTAGTTTTACATAATGTTAATCATTTAGGTAATTTATTTATGAAAGGTGGTAGCTTGTTTTTAACGGTAAATCATGAGAACAATATCCACGATGATGAATATGCCAAAGGAGCAATCCATTTAGATAATGCCGAGTTTACAGGAGGGGTTACCACTACAATGATTCGTGATACTGCCCAACTTAGACTAGGTGAGGAAAATACTTTTTTACTAATAGATGCTAGTGGAACTATTAGTGCTTTATCAGCTAAAGGGATAGACCAAAATTTATTTAGCAGTAGTTTAACCTTAGGTTTTGATACCGAATTTGACCTATCTCCAGATGGTAAACAGCTTTTACTACATATAAAAAGAACCCAATCATTAGAAGACCTTGTTAGAGATGCCGATAATGTAAGTAGCGATAGCAATACCAATCAAAGGGTTGATGATTTAGCCTCACATTTAGATGATTTAATTAATGTTGGTAGTCCTTTACAAATTTTAGATTATTTGCAAGCATATTCTTCTTCTCCTAACGAGTTAGCTAATAATCTTAATAGCCTAATACCAATGTCTCGTGATAATTATATTAAAACAGCTCATGTGGGTTTAATAAAATCGTTAGATGTTTCTAAATCTAATGCTTTAGCCGAAGATAAAAATTTTTGGGCAGTTTATTATTATGCTAATGGTCGTTATAATGGTGATAATGAAGATCGCTGTGATATTCACCAAGCTAACTCTATACAACTTGGTTATAATATTTATAAAAATATAAATGAAAAAAATCAACAAAAACAAGCCTTTGGTGTATTAGGAGGTGTATCACTTGGTGATATGAGAAACTATGATTTTAATACTGATATTCTATCATTAAATGCTGGTGGTATGTATAGATACCAACAATATAATCATATTTTAAACTTCACAGTAATATATTCACTATCTTCATTTGATACTAATAGAGATTATTTTATTAGTACAAATGAAGTCCCTAGTAGTCTTACTTTTGCTAATTTAGATAGATCAAGATTGCAATCTTCAAGCAATATTCATGAGGTATTTGGTGAAGCTCAGTATAGCTATGAGTATAAAATAATGGATACAGGAGCAACTTTAACCCCAAAATTATTTATTGCTCCATCGGTATTATATGGTAATAGCTATGTAGAAAGAGGACCGTATTCAGCAGTAGAAGTTAAATCTCAAACTATACCAATTCTTGAAAGTGGTGGAGGAATAGACTTAACTCAAATGTTTGAGCTAAACAATGGTAGTTTAGGATTTTCTATAGGTAGTGATATGTTCTATAGACATTATGAAATCCCATCAAAACAAATTGCCTTTGAGGGAACTCCATTTGGAACTACCTTAGGTGAAAAAACTGCATTTGATGGTTTAGTAGTAATTCCTAGAGTAGCAACAAATTACTATTTTAAATCTTCTAAGCTAGGTGTGTTCTATCAAAGAGAAAGCTCTAAAAACTACTTTGAAAACACTATAGGTTTTTCTTATAGATATAACTTTTAACAATAGTTTTAAGTAATTGAAAATAAAGAGAATATAGTTTAAACTAAAGCTAATTCTCTTTATTCTTATAAATAGGTAATAAAAAATGAAAAATATTTTTAAGTTATTTTTAATTGCAGTGCTATTTTCTGCGGTTAGTATAAGTGGAGCTTTTGCAATTTGCGATAAAGCCTATAATGATAACCTTCCCGATGGCTATGAATGGTATTTAATATCCTCAAGTAGAACAGCACAACAATTGCTAAGTGCAAAAGCCACCTATGCCGTGCAGTTCTGTACCGTAAAAGGTAACACAATTACCCTAACAATAGACAATATGAAAGATGGAGCCTCAATTTTCCGTATAACTGATGTAGAAGCCGATAGAAAAGTTACCATAACAATGGGAAAAGATAATGTAGCAAAACTATTAAATGGTGAAGCCCTAAGACCAGGTCAATTTGATAGTATTAAGATGTTTGTGGTAGATAACAAGCTACATATGGGATTTTTAATCGTTCCTCCTCAGTATTAATCAATATTTCACTCTTTTTATGTTGTCGCAAAGCTACTCATGTATTATAATACACTTCGTAGCTTTGCTCCTAATAAAAAGAGCAAACTATTGATTAATAATAAGTTATTGGATTTCTATTTAGTCAGGCTACTCCTCACATATTATATATATGCTACAGAGTAGCCTTTCTTAATATAAGTATTATCAATATTTCATACTTTCTATGTTTCAAGCTATTGACTAAAAGTAGATTAGGTTGTAGAATCTAAGTGAAGTATGTAAGTGCAATATTTTGTAATTTATTTGCCCCTATGGCGGAATTGGTAGACGCGTCAGACTCAAAATCTGATTCCTGTATGGGAGTGGGAGTTCGATTCTCTTTGGGGGCACCAACATTTTAGTTGATTAACTTCTTTTTTTTATATTATGAAAGTTAGATTTTCTTTTAACTGCTAATAAGCCTATGAAATACTCTACTCACAACGATCCCTATACCTATAAAGATGCTCCTGATGTATTAATCAATAAATTTAATATTAAAAATGCTAAAGATTTAGAAAACCTAGAGCAGTTAATAGTTTCTACTAAAATGCTCCAAATTAATAAATATCCCAAAGGAAATTATAACCTAGAGCATTTTAAAAAATTACATAGATATTTATTTGCAGAGTTATACGATTGGGCAGGGGAAATTCGCCAAGTTACCATTCAAAAAGGCAACACCTTGTTTTGTAATCCTTTGTTTATAGAGTCTGCCTATAATGATTTTTATAAGCAAATGCAAAAAGATAATTTTCTTAAAAATATCAAGCAAGAAGATTTATATAAATCTTTAGCTTTTTATCATGGTGAACTAAATATTATCCATCCATTTAGAGAGGGTAATGGTAGAACCACAAGGGCTTTTTTATCTTTAATGCTTTTACAAGAGGTTCAGCTTAAGCTAGATTACGATAAAATTAATAAAGATCATCTTATCCAAGCCTCTATTGATAGTAATGATATGGACTATACTTATATGGAAAAAATATATAAGTATTTATTATCTAAAGATGTAGAGTTTTTTGTATAATTATGGTATAATTTAGTATTGTAAAAAAGGAATATAAATGAAAAATATCCATGTAAAAATACCTAGTACAATACAGGGTGATCAAAGAATATTTTTAAAAAGTGCTTTGGCTTCTTGTGCTTTTGAAGGGCAAGACAACCCTAAAGTACAACAAAAAGTAGTAGACTATATCGCCTCTGGCAGACAGATGGAAGATATTATCAGCGAAATTGTAGAACAAACTAAAAAAGACCCATCTGCTTATTTAAAGCAATTTAAATAAAAACTTGGAAATTTTAGAGTATATATATTCATATTCTTTAATTTCCAAAAAACATATCTATCTATATTTCTCATATTCTTGTACTAAAAATCTTTCTATAAATAGCTCATAAAAATTAAGTTTCGTATTAGTTTAATACTTGTTTTGCATAAAAAACACATATTAAAGAAAAATTATTGACAAAATCATTCTTTTAATGTATTCTTATATTTAATAAAATTAATTATAAGAATATGAATATTGTAGGAGTGTAGCTCAAGGGCAGAGCAACGGTCTTCAAAACCGCAAATGTGGGTTCAAATCCTACCTCTCCTGCCAAAACAAAAATATAAAAATGTAAGGTGAAAAATGAAATTAGATTACAACTTACCGTTAGAATTTGGAGATTATTTAGATAAATTAAAAATGTCTATGATAATGGCAAAAGATTTTAGATTAAGTCCATTTTACATAAAAAATACAACCATACTTTCTAAGATATTGTTTTTAGCTTGGCAAAAAGGGTTGGTTAGTAATGAGTTGCTAGATATTTTAGATTATATCCCAACCAATGAAAAAGTTTTAGAACTTGTTTATGAATATAAAGGTGTTGCTAGTAGACCTATCATGATTAAGGCAATTTCGGTGATGTGGAACATTAAGAATTTTGAAACCTTAGAAAATGAAATTAAGGTAGAAATTGAAACTCCAGCAGAAGCAGAAGAAGCTATTTTAAGAGCTGAAACAGATGATAGCGGAAATGAAATACCATTAATTTATGTTGAAATTCCGCTAACAACAATAGTAAAAGGTAATCAAACTACTGCTTTAATAATATCATTTATTAAGCTGTTCTTGCCTGCAGGAGTATGGCTTAATGTTTATTATACCGAAAGTGTTAAATCAAAAGAAGAAGCAGAAGAATTACTTAAAAAGTATCAAGGAGCAAGGTTAGTGGAAAAAAACAATGTAAACTTAAATCAAAAACAAGGAGAAAAATAATGGCTAAAAATTTAACCTATATTGAAAACGATGGTAGAGGGTATAACACAGAAATTAGTGAAATTGCTAAGCTAATGATAGAGGGCTTAATGAACGAGGTTTTAACTTTTCCAGCAGGCACAACATTAGTAGAAGAAGTTAATGTTAATGGGGTGATTTTAAGAGTGGCTAACGGTAAAGATTGCACCTTAGGAGAGTATCCACTATACGAAGAGTATAATAAGATAACTACACCTACCTACAAACTGCCGAATTATCTAGAAAAGCCTAATATTATTTCTAACTTCCCAGATAGTGGAAAACAGGTTGGGGATACTGTTGATTGGAGATATATTAACCATGAGCATCCTGATGGGGAACAAATAATGTATGTTGAATTTAGGAGACAAGGTACTACAACACTATTTGATCAAAGTCTAAAGAATTGGACTCTTGACTTTAACTCTAATCGTGGAATTCCTGATGGTTATTATGGTACATACACTTTTTCTATTGCAGAAGGAGATATTATTAATAATGACTCCAAAGATGAATTAATTCAAGATTTTCAACCAGAGCTAATAGCTTTAACTCCCTACATAATAGTAGATTATAGAGGATAAGGAGAAATAAAATGCCAAGAATAATAGATTTAATAAGTAAATCACCAAGTAAAGAAGATTATATTTTAATAGGGAATGGAGCTTTAACTCTGAATGAGGTTATAAAACTATTGCATCCCCATCCAGAGTTTCAAATAGTGCATTTAGCAAAAGAAGAGAAAGTAATAAGAAACGACCCATTTGTGTATATTTTACTAGATGGCACAGACTATAGAAACACCGAATATGCAAAAATCCATAATTATTTTAAAGAAGTTGTTAGTGTTAAACTTCCTAATGACTTTGATAATATACCTAGAGTAGCCGGAAGGATATTTGTGTATAAAACAGATGGTAGTTATCCCGCAGAGGATGGAGGGAGTGATGTTTTAGGAGCAAGAATAGGAAAACAGTATGAAGGATTTTGGCAATTTTATTTTACAGAAAGTGAAAATCCTGATGAAACAGTCAATGTAGTTAGGTTAAAATCAGGGACATATACATTGCCTACAGCTGAGGGATTAGATTTAACCGATGCAGTAGGTAAGCTAATAAAAGTAAACACAAAAGGAACAATAGTAGCATTGAATAATTATGATGATGATCCTCTTTCTAAATTAAACCCAGATTCAATGTACACAGGAATAGTGCAACAAGTTAATAGTGATGGTACATTAGAAGTATTATTTGAATTTATAGAAACTGCTCCCTTAAATTACCTTGCTAGATTTGGTGAGCCAACCTTTCAACCTGGTGATATTCCTAACCTTACAGACCAGCCTTATATGTTGAAACTAAATAATGATGTTGTGGGGGTTAAAAACAAAGCAACATACAAAGTGCATAAACATTCTATTCATTGTGATTACTATAACGATAGGGTTTCTATTATGGAGGCACCATTATTCTACTCAGATATTAGTAAACTAATTTACTCTTTTGGCGATAACGAAGAAAATTTGAAAACTGTACTTATAACTGAGGATTATATCCCTCTACCAATAAATGTATCGGAGGCTGAAATTATTGATGGAGAGATAGATCGCATAACTCCCTCAAGTAAAATAATAAATTTTTACTGCAAAATGAAATTAGATTAGAAAAGGAGAATAAAAATGCAGGCAAGAAATTTCCCAAAAACTACAAGTTTAATAACAACAGAAGATAGTTTTATCAGCGATGATGGTAATATTACTAAAACAGACCAAATTAATAAAATATTAGAAATTTATGATTGTTTAATAGGCTCTGGTGTAGTATTAAACGAAACTGATAATGTAGTAATACAAGAAAATCAGCTTAAAAAAACAACATATTTAAGGATAGATAAACTAAGTATTAGATTATTAAGAGAATATCCTAAATTATATAATAGATTTAATCAGCAAAATATAAATCAACTTCAAGGCAACACTTTAGAAAACGAACCTTACTTAGGATATACCGATGTTTATAAAAGAACTGTTTTTCAAGAAGAACAACATACTCACAAATTTCTAACAGAAACAAAAAAATATACTTCTATGGAGTATTTTTTTTCTGGAATGTATGATAACGGTGGCTCAAGTGGGGCAAAGCCTTCAGACGGTAGTCTTGGTGATTACGGGATACCTGCACCTAATGCTAGTTTTGCCGAGCTTATAGGAGACCAAACTAATTCCTCTGAATCTATCTCTGCGATAGATGGGATAGAGACAGCCCCTGCAAGTTATTTTGCTAATCTATATATTATTGCAAAAATTGATTTAAAGTAGTATTGTTATGAAATAAAAAAATATATTAGTAAAAATAATGAGAATTTTATATATTAGTTTTTTATCTATGTTGCTTAGTGGTTGTTTGGCAAATAAATATTATGTTTTAAAGCACTATATAGAGCCAGTAAATGCTAATGAGCTTGGACTAAGCGAGAGTTATAGGGGGGCTTTATATAAAATTATATGTTATGGTCGTGAGAACGAAGAAGCAGAATATGTAGATTATCAGTGCCGTAAAGTAATAGCTGAATTTGTTTATTCCAAAAATCATGATTACTTTGTAGTTCTTGATAAAGAATCCAGCAAAAAAGAGTACACAAAAAGCTATAGAACTAAAGAATCTGATACTAATGTATATAAATCAACAGTACATCGTGGCGAATTTTTGTTTCTTTTAGTAAACAGTTTTAATAAAAACGAGTGGAATAACTACTATATAGTAACAGACTATTATACACCAATACCAGATGGTGAAAATGTTTTAGATGCTACTATCTTAGAAGGACTTAAAATAGAAAACAAGAAAATCCCTTCAGTGTCTCCTAGAAAAATAGAGCTTCTTAACTCTTTAGAGTCTCTTAAAGAAATAGAAAGCAGGGGAATTCCTTCAGTATCCCCTAGAAAAATAAAACTTCTTAACAATTAAAATTAAGTATAAACAGAGGAATAAAATGAGATATTGTATAATTATTGTTACACTTGCTATTTTAACAACAAATCTTTATGCAAAAAATATTAAATTAGCTTGTGATGATATTGTTGGAAGTAGTGTTAGAGTTGCTTATAGTGATGGGAAGAAAGAGGTATACAAAGATAGTATTAGCGGAGGGTTAGAGATTGAGCTTAGTGGCGATGGTATGTATGTTGATGGGCAAAAATATAATTATCTAAGCTCTAACGACAAAAGAAACAATGATTTTTTTGTTTCTGCTGGTTGGTTTAATGATGTTTCACAGGGTGTATATACTTTATCGGGATCAATGGGGACAGTTGCGACAAAAGGATTAACCCTTACTTACACAAACACAAGATCTACTTCTGATTTTGTATCAACATCAGCTTTAATAGGAAGTTGTAAGATTAAAGATAATTAGTACATTGAAAAAAAGAGGTAGCAATAAAAACTACCTCTTTAAGTTAAAAAAATCGCCACCTTATTTTATTTTTTTATTTATCACTCCATTAAAATATGTAAATGTTGCAAGTGTTAATAAACCTAAAGCTGTTCAAGTAGGAAGAATTGGAGATTTTGTAGTATTTGGTTCTAGATATAACTGCATTAGTACTACAGATTTAGTTTCTAAAATAGATACAAAGCCAAGCTCTTATGCTATTAATTTATATATAATTGCAAATATTGAATGGCTGTAATATAATTTTGGTATAAATAGTAATAAAGAAAGAAAAATGAAAAAGTTATTAATAATAATTGGTATAAGTTTAGTATCTATAAATTCTTATGCTTTAGAACATGTAGTTGGTGTAAGTGCTGGTTATAATTTTCAAAATGCAGAGTTAAAGCACCACATAACTAATAGGTATCTAAATCCTAATCCTGATGATGAAAATAGTCCTACTTACATAACAAAAGGTTTTAATAATAAATCCTCTGCTTTTAATCAAGGGACAAATTTTGATATAGAATATCAGCTTAGAGCAAGATTTTTAACCATAGGTGTAGGTTATAGTAATAGTAAAACAGAATTAAATTTTAATTATTATGATATAGAAAAATTTAATTACACAAACAATATACCGTATCTAATAATAATGTTTTCAGCTATTGATAGTAAATATGTGGCTATTAAACTTGGGGCAACAATTGGGGTGAATCTTGTAAAAACTGATTTTGATAATTTAGATAGTTCAAACAATGGTTATAATAATTATTATAATTCCTTTTTAATAGATTCAGAATTTAAAGTTTATAAAAACCTTATGCTTTTTACGAGGGCTTCTTATGTGGTTACTAGAACTGATATTTATTATAAAAATTCAAATATTATTTTTGGTGGAGCAAATGATACCTCTATATATCCAGGAGCTGAAATAACTAGTAATCATATAATATTTGACCCTCAAACTCAATTATTTAAAATCAACTTTGGCATAAGATACAAGATATAACAACATAATTCAAACAAAAAAAGAGGTAGTTTTTATTACTACCTCTTTAAGTTAAAAATTGCTATAAAGAGCTATCTTTCATAGAAATATGATAAAAAATAAATAAAGTAATAGAATATATATTATCTACAATAGAATAATAAGATTAAAAATTATGAAAGAATTACAATTTTTATTATATAGTACTCCAGAAGATAATATTAAAGTTGATGTAATTGTTAAAGATGATACTATTTGGCTTTCTCAAAAAGGTATGTCTATGCTGTTTGATGTTGGAATTCCAGCTATTAATAAGCATTTAAAGAATATTTTTGAAGCAGGTGAGCTTGATTCAGAAGTGGTTATTTCCATTTTGGAAATAGCCACTCAACACGGTGCAATTGCAGGAAAACAGCAAACCTCAACTACAAAATTTTATAATCTTGATGCTATTATAGCGGTTGGTTACAGAGTTAATTCTAATAAAGCTACTCAATTTAGAATATGGTCTACTCAAATACTTAAAGAATTTATGCAAAATTTTTTTTTCGCACATTCTATTGTTATTTCTTAAAGTAATACTATATATACTACAGTTAATATATATAAGGAGAAAACAAGTGAAAAGAGCATTGATAACAGGTGGCAATAAAGGGATTGGTTTTGAAATTGCTCGTGAGCTAGGTAAAAGTGGCTACGAAATTTTACTAGGAGCAAGGAACGAAACTTTAGGAAACTCTGCAGTTGAAGAATTAAAAAAAGAAGGTATTACGGCAAGTTTTATAAAAATTGATTTAAATAACTTTGCAACCTTGCATCAAGCTACAAATTCTGCAGGAAAAATTGATGTTCTTGTAAATAATGCTGGTATTCCTGGTAATTTAAAAACAGAAAAATCAAATCTTGATATGGCAAAATCTTCACTAGCCTATACAACCGAAGAATTAAGAGAAACAATGGAAGTAAACTTTTTTGGCACACACGAGCTTATTAAAAGTTTATTACCAAATTTAACTAGTGAAGCTAAAATTGTAAATATAACCGTGCCTATTAGTTCTCCTCATTGGCATCCATTAGCTTATACCACAAGTAAGGCGGCTTTAAATGTAATGACTATGGTTTTTGGAATGGAATTTTCTAAAACTAGTAAACATCAAATTTTTGGAGTTATGCCAGGGGCAGTAGCTACCGATTTAAACGGTATGGGGAAAGTAATTCATTTGCTAGAAAAAGTAAAAAAAGGCGAAGAAATAGAAGGTAGTGATATTAAACTTCCAAAAGAGATGGCACATTTGGTGAAAACTGGTCTTGTTAAAACCCCTAATGAAGCGGCTAAGCTCATAGCAGGATTTGTTCTTGATGGTAAAAATTATAACGGAAAAATTCTAAACTGGAATGGATCGGAAATTAATAGCTACGAACCAGATATACATTAGTAATCTTTAAAATTAAAAGTGGAATAATTTTAAGCTAGAAAAATTTTAACTTAAAAAAATTCCACCTTTAGTTGATTTATCTTTCTTGATCGGTTGGAGTGATAACTAAATCTCTAACACAAACATTTTGTGGAACATTATAAACATAGCTAACAGTATCAGCAATATCTTGCGGTTGTAAAGCCGTTTGCGGATTATTAGCTAAAGCCATTAAAGATTCCTTATATTTTTTAGATGTAGTATGTCCTTGTAATTCAGTAGCTACAATGCCAGGGCAAATAGCAATCACTCTAACATTATCTTTATGAACCTCTTGTCTTAAACTTTCAGTAAATGCAGATACCCCAAATTTTGTAGCATTATATACAGCCCTACCTGCAGTAGCTTTTTTCCCAGCGATAGAACTCATATTAATAATGGTTCCATGCTTATTTGCAACCATCTTATTTACGACAATATGGCAACCGTTAAATACACCCTTAAGATTAACATCTACCATATTATTCCATTCATTAACATCCTGATCAATCACATCGCCCAACTGCATTAACCCAGCATTATTAACTAATAAATCCACATCACCATAGATTTTTTCAGCCTCAGCAATAGCATTGGTAAAACTTTCTAAATCCCTAACATCTACCTTTTTGCATAAAGTGTTAGGAAGGTTTAAATCTTGTAATCTTTCAATTCTACGAGCAAGCAATAATAAAGGATGTCCTTGCTTAGAAAATGTTTTAGCGATAGCTAACCCAATTCCTGAGCTAGCACCGGTGATTACTACTAATTTTTTATTCATGATATATCTCCTTGTTAAAAATTAATTCTTTTGGTTTTTCTATGTTGTCGCTTTATCACTCACATATTGATTATATGTTTCGTGATAAATCTCCTAATATAAAAAGCAAAACAATCAATTTTATTGTTAAAAATTAATTCTTTTGGTTTTTCTATATTGTTATTTATAACTCAATGTATCTTATTTTATCATTTTAAGTAGCAACAAAAAAGTAAAAAAATTATTAAGAAATTAAATTTGCTTTGCTAATAAATATTAGCTATATTAATTATATTAACGATTCTATTTTTGTTGGTATAGGTATGGCTAAAAAAAAATCAATATTTTCTATTAAATTAGTAAGAAGCCTTTTTTTAGTAATTATGTTAAAAATTGTGGGATTTACTGTGTTGTTTTTTTTATTCTTTTCGCCAGAACATCGTATAGAAGTTACTCCTAATGTGATTACTGATGATGTTTTCCATATTAAAACTGAATCTCAACAAGAATAGAGTTTTTTCAAGTTATAATTAATTTAAAGGAGAGTTAAAAATGTTTGGTTTAGACAATATGGATTTGTCAAGAATTCAGTTTGCTTATACCGTAAGTGTTCATTTTATTTTTGTACCGCTTACGATTGGGTTAAGTTTACTCATGGCAATTATGGAAACTATCTATGTTAAAACCGGAAAAGAAATCTATAAGCAAATGGTGCAATTCTGGGCGATTTTATTTGCGATGAATTTTGCTATGGGTGTAGCAACAGGTGTTCCTATGGAATTCCAATTTGGGACAAACTGGTCGTATTATGCTCACTATGTAGGCGATGTTTTTGGTTCTCCTTTAGCTATTGAAGGTTTAATGGCTTTCTTTTTAGAAGCTACATTTATTGGTCTTTTCTTTTTTGGTTGGAATAAACTATCTAAAGTACAGCATGCTACGGTTACTTGGCTTGTGTTTTTAGGGTCTAATTTCTCGGCTATTTGGATTTTAATCGCTAATGGTTGGATGCAAAATCCAATAGGAGCTTACTTTAACCTAGATACTATGAGAATGGAAATGGATGATTTCTGGGCTGTAGTACTTAATCCAGCTGCTCAGTATAGATTCCTTCATACTTTAACAGCATCTTATATTTTAGGATCAGTTTTTGTAATTGGGGTATCTAGCCTTTATTTACTTAGAGGAAAAAATATAGAATTTGCAAAAAGAAGTATCATGGTAGCTGCTGTAGTTGGGATAATCTCTACTATCGCTACTGCAATTGCAGGCGATATGCAAGGTAAATTAGTTCATAAAACTCAGCATGCTAAAATGGCAGCAGTTGAAGCTATTTGGGAAACTGAAGAATTTCCAGCCGGAGTTACTCTTTTTGCTCTACCTTCTCAAAGTGGTGAAAAAAACTTTTTTGAAGTTAGAATTCCTAAAGCCTTAGGTATGCTTGTAGGCGATGAAGTAAAAGGAATTAAAGATGTTAGAAAAGACTACGAAAGTAGAATCAGAAGTGGTTTAATCGCTTATGATGCTTTAAATAAGTATAAAGCAGATAAAACTAACGAACAAGCTCGTGCTACTTTTGAAGCTCATGTGGCAGATTTAGGCTATGCTTTATTATTATTTAGAAATCTAACTGATATTACTCAAGCTACCGATCAAGATATTCAAATGGCAGCAGCAAGCAGTATGCCAAAAGTTGCTCCGTTATTCTTTAGCTTTAGATTAATGGTTGGTTTAGGAGTTTTCTTCTTAGTGTTCTTTACAACTGTTTATGTAATGACTATAAGAAATACTTATGTAAAATCTAAATTTATGCAATATGTGGCTTTATGGATAATCCCATTGCCTTGGTTTGCGATTTTTGCTGGCTGGTTTGTTGCTGAGTATGGTAGACAGCCTTGGGTTATTCAAGATATTTTACCAACATTTAGAGCGGCTTCGCATTTATCATCAGCCACAGTATTTTCTAGTTTGTTAGGATTCTTTATTATCTATACTTGTTTAGTAATTGTAGATGCCATTTTAATGGTAAAACAAGTTAAAAAAGGTCCTGAAAATACTAATAATAGTGCAAATTAGTTAATAAAAGTAGGAGATAAAAAAATGTTAGATTATGAAATTTTAAGAATAATTTGGTGGCTACTGCTAGGCACTCTTTTAATAGGCTATGCAATTATGGATGGCTTTGATTTAGGTGTAGCTACATTGTTGCCATTTATTGCAAAAACTGAAGAAGAAAAAAGAGTATTAATTCATACTATAGAACCATACTGGGAAGGTAATCAAATTTGGTTAGTTCTTGGTGGTGGAGCAATCTTCGCTGCATGGCCTGCGGTATATGCCGTAAGTTTTTCGGGGATGTATTTAGCTTTATGTTTAGTGCTAGTGGCTTTAATTTTAAGACCGGTTTCTTTTGCTTTTAGAAATAAATATGAAAGCGAAACTTGGAAAGGTTTTTGGAGCTATACTCACTTTGTTAGCGGTTTTTTACCAGCTCTTTTAACAGGGGTGGCAGTTGGTAATGTGATTATCGGTTTACCATTTAAAATAGATCCACTTTATCTTTCTATTACTTATCATGGTAGCTTTTTTGATTTATTAAATCCATTTGCCTTACTTTGTGGTTTAGTAAGTTTAAGCATGATTGTAATGCAAGGTTCAATCTATACTGCTCTTAAAACCGAAGGTGTTTTGGCAGAAAGATCAAAAAACATTGCTAAATATGCAGGGTTAATTCTTTTAGTGCTTTATGCTATTGGTGCAGTTTTTACAGCATTTTTTGTAAAAGGGTATGTAATTACCTCAAAAATAGTAACCGATGGTCCATCAAACCCAATGTATAAAACTGTAGAACAAGGTGTTGGTGTATGGTTTCATAACTTTAGAGATATGCCATGGATTATCTTAGCACCAGTACTTGTGATAGCAGGAGTTTTATTAATGCTTAAGTTTTCTAAAGCTAATAGAATGCCTTGTGCTTTAGTAAGTAGTTCTATGGCTATTTTTGGAGTTGTAGCTACTGCAGGGCTTATAATGTTTCCGTTTATATTGCCTTCTTCTTACGATTTAGCTAGTAGCTTAACCGTATGGGATGCTTCTTCTTCTAAATTAACTTTAACTATAATGTTAGTTGTAACCGTGATTTTCTTACCAATCGTACTTCTTTATACTGCTTGGGTATTTAGAGTATTAAGAGGTAAAGTTAAACCAGATACTATAGAAGAAAAATACTAAAATTTAACGGCAGAAGCTACAGGTTAAACTATCTTTAGCTTCTGTTAAAAATTAATTATTAAATAAAAGGTAATTTATTATGATATATCTATTATGGCCAGTTTTATTAGTGCTTATTACTTTTATTTGTTTAGAACATACAAAAATAATAGACAAACAAGAAGATAAAATCTAAATGCTAACAAAACTAACAAAAGCAGGAAGAATCCTTAGCTTAATTAACTTTGCTGGAGTAATCCTTTTAATAGCATTTTATCCTTATGCTTTTAAAAGTATTGTAGGAACTTCAAGATATGGTTTTATGTCTTTTACGATAATGATTGCTTGCTTAGCTGCTATTAATGCTATAGGGTACAAACCAGAATCTCGGTTTTGGCGGATAATTATTCATCCTATATTTACAGTAATTGCAACAGCATTACTATTGTATGGAATGTTTAGATAAATGATTTTATAAAAATAAAGATTCTTATAGCAATATGGGAATCTTTATTTTTTAATAGTGTAGTTAAATAGGTAAAAATTTTAAGGAGATAAAATATGAAAGCAGAAGTATTAAATGCTATGAAAACAGCAGGTAAACCTCTTACTGTTGGTGAAGTAGCCACATTAACAGGATTAGATAGAAAAGTAGTTGATAAGGCTTTTAAAGATCTTAAAACTGAAGGAGCTATTGTTTCACCAATCCGTTGCAAATGGGAACCAGCTAATAAATAGAGTTAATCTATAATTATAAATAGGCGGAGTGTATAGATATATTTCGCCTAGATTATTTCTAAGCTATATCTTATCTTTGATATATTTTTCATAAGCTAATTTTCTTGTTAAAGAAATAAACTCAAGTTCTTTGTTTTGTGATTTTACATAATTGATAAATTCTTTATAGATATTAAAGATATGGTTGTTATTATCTTCAATTTCTTTGATACATTTTTTAAGCAATAAAAAATCTTCTTTATCTGTTTCACTTTCTAAAGGTTGCATTCTTGCAAATATAAAGCTAACTAAATCTGCCATTGTGGTAGTATTGGCTAAAAGAGATAAAAACTTTTCTTCAAAGTTAAATTCATTTTTATTAGGATTGTTTTTAGGAGAAGATTTAGATTTTACTTGGTTATCCTCAGGGCTGAGCTTATATTTTGTATAATTGAGGTTCAGTGTTTCACGGAAAGTATTGGAATTAGAATTAGCCATCTTTTTTTCTCGCATATTATTATAGGTGAGCGGGAGATTCACAACTCCGTACAGAAGAGTGTAGATTATTCCCCTTACAGGTATTTTATTCTCTACTCTCCCACTCGTAATAAATATACGAGAAAAGAGCCATAAAAATAGGCTGACTCTTTTCTCCTGTACTTGGGTTGTGATACCCACCTATATTATCCATCACCCCCATTTTATTGTCAAACGAATTTTTCTATATAAAACACCACTATTTTATTGTATAATATAAAAAATATAGTTATGGTCGTATGCAAACACAAGGAGATAAAAATTGCAAATTTTTGAAAAATCTAATATTGGTAAAGTTAGCTTAGCTAATAAAATAGTTATGCCCCCTATGTGTATGTATATTACCGATAATAGTGGTGTAGCTAATCAGTTTCATTTTAATCATTACGGTGCAAGAGCCATTGGTGGAGTAGGATTAATAATTCAAGAAGCAACTGCCGTTAATAAAAATGGTCGTATTACCAATAAAGATTTAGGGCTTTGGGATGATGGCGATCAGTTTGAGGTTTTAAAAAATTTAGTATCTTATGTTAAGCTGTTAAATCCTAGCACTAAAATGATGGTACAACTGGCACATGCTGGCAGAAAAGTAGATGTTAATTCGCAAAAAGATTTTACCGATATTATTGCTCCTAGTAGTATAAAGTTTAATGATAAATCTTTACAACCAAGAGAAATGAACGATCAAGATATTGCCAACACTAAAAAAGACTTTATAGAAGCAACTAAAAGAGCAATTAAAGCCGGCTACGATGGAGTAGAGATTCATGCTGCTCATGGCTATTTATTACACTCGTTTTTATCTAGTGCTTCTAATAAAAGAACCGATAATTATGGTGGTAATGCTGAAAACAGAGTAAGGCTACTTAAAGAAATTTTAACTGAAATTAGAGAGTTTTTCCCAGCGGATAAAATTTTATCCATTAGAATTTCAGCAGCAGATTATTATAATGTGGCAGAATCTTTAAAAGAAAGTATAGAGGCAGTACACAGTGTAGAATCTCTTGTGGATGCTATTCATGTTAGTTCTGGTGGTTTAACCGATAATGCTCCAAGTGTTTATCCTATGTATCAATTAAATTTAGCTAAAGAAATTAAGCAATTAACTAGCAAGCCAATTATTGCCGTAGGTTTAATTAATACCAAAGAAGAAGCCGAATATGTGGTGAAATCGGGCAGTGCCGATTTTGTAGCAATGGGTAGAGAGCTATTACGGAATCCTAATTGGGTATTACTTAATAATCCAAATGCTAAAGACTTAGAAAACATGCCTTTATCTTATAAAAGAGCTTTTTAGATTCATGATTCTTGTAAGAAGTAGGTTTTAAGATTTAAGACCTACTTCTTGGATGAAAGTTTTCTTGAGTTTTTTGCAACTGAGTAATATCAACCTTTAAATATCTTTGGGTTGCACTAAGGGAAGAATGCCCTAAGAGTTCTTGCAGGGTGCGAATATCAGTGCCATTATTTAATAAATGTGTAGCAAAAGAATGCCGTAAGGCATGGGGAGTAAAGTTTTCGTCTAAATTAAGTTGGAGTCTAATTTTTTCTACCACTCTTTGCATGATTCTTGGGCTAATTCTTTCGCCTCTTTCTCCTAAAAACAGGGGAATTTTATTTCTTGGCGAATTAGCATAAAGTTTTTCTAAAATATTTTCTGGAATAGCATTTTGATACTCAATAATTAATGCTAAAACAAAAGGCAATACAGGGACAAGCCTTTCTTTACTACCTTTACCTTGAATTTTAATAATTAAACTACTTGAATTTGTAGGTAAATCGGCAATATTTATTGCTGCAACCTCGGCTACCCGCAAACCACAACCATAGGTCAAGGCAATAAAAGCCTTGTTTCTTTTTTTAAGCCAGTCGGTATTGGCTAAAGAGTAAGCAATATCTAGGCTTTTAGTGGCAAAATCTTCGCTAACTGCTCTTGGTAGTTTTTGCGAAACTTTTTTCATTTTGATATTATCTAAATTATGGCTACTAATTAATTTTTGTTGTTCTAAATAGCCAAAAAAAGTTCGCATAGCTGATAGTTTTCTGGCGATAGAAGTTTTATCAAGCTGTTTTGATGATAAAAATGCTAAAAATGAACGGTAATCAGCAGTAGATAATTTAGGAATGTCGGAAGTTGCCAAGCTAAAGCCAAGATGTTTACTAATAAAATTAATAAACACGGCAATATCATTAGCATAAGCTGATACTGTATTCTGCGACTTTCTTTCTTCAAACTCTAGGCTATTTAAAAAACTTTTTAAATATTTTTTAAGGTCGCTACTAGAATTAAGAGTGATAATTTTTTCTTCTATTATTTCCATAATCAAGATTATAATACAGAGAGTAAAAAAATATAGTTAATTTTCATGTTTCAGCCAGAAGATATTGTTTCGGTTTATTTGCCTCTTAAAATAGATGGTAGTTATGCTTATAAAATTCCAGCAGATACTTACTTATCTAGTGGGGATATGGTAATAGTTCCTTTGCGAGGTGCTGAGGTTTTAGGAATTGTTCATAAGAAAATAGAAAAAATAGATTTTGATGAAGCTAAGCTAAAATATATTGTATCTAAGGTAGAAAATCTACCATCGCTATCGCAACAATTAATGGATTTTTTATTCTTTATCGCCAAATATAATCTTGCTAATTTTGGTAATGTTTTAAAAATGGCGATTAGTGTGGCAGGGCTAGATACTTCTACTTATCAGCAAATTATTAGTATTAATCAGCCTAAACTTAGTAGTTTAAAAATAACTAAGCAAAGACAAAAAATTATAGATGCCCTAAACGAGCAACCCTTAGAGAAAAATCAGCTTATTACTAACAGTGGGGTTAGTAGGGCAATTGTTAATGGGCTAATTAAAGAAGATTTCCTAATGGTTAATCAAGAAGCCTATATAGAATCTCTACAAGAAAATATCGCTTATAATCCTGTAAAGCTCTTAGAAGAACAGCAAGATATTGTTAAAGATTTAAATTTATGTTTTCAAGATAACACCTTTAAGGTAGGAGTTCTACAAGGTTTACCAGGTTCTGGTAAAACGGAAGTTTATTTTGATTTAGTAAATAAAACCATAAGTGAGGGTAGGCAGGTTTTGATTCTTTTGCCAGAAATTGGCTTAAGTACCCAAATTGTAGAAAGATTCTCACAAAGATTCTCGGTAGATCCCTACATTTGGCATTCTAGTATTTCTAAAAAACATAAAAAAGATACCTTT
>JAIRQL010000073.1 GCA_031256515.1 Alphaproteobacteria bacterium | reverse complement strand
TTTTTTTATATGTTCCTATACTTTTCTGTTTACTGTTTCTTTTATTCTTATACTCTTATATATGTATTATCTTTATACTTATATCTTTGTATTTTTTTTCTTATATCTTTTTTATAATTTAAAGTTTCTTTTATATTTTACTTAATCATTTTCTTTTAATTATATTATTATATATACACATATTGTATAATATTATTCTTCAATTGTCAAGAATTATTTAAAAACTACTTAAAACTATGTTAAACTAAGATTAATTATTGAAAATATAGATAAAAAGTAGTATAATACTAAATTAAATTTAAAATAAAGAGGTGAGATTATGGGTTTAGCAGAAATGTCTACAGTTATCACTATATTAGTGGGTATAGCTGTTTTACTCGGTGCTATATACACTATGATTAAAGTAAGTATATCTCCATTAGAAAGAGATGTTAAAGGACTAAAAGAAAGTGTAGATAAAATAGACAGAAGATTAGAAAAAGTAGAGGATTCAGTTATTAGCCTTAATGTTAAAGTTAGTAATTTAGAAATTAAAGTAGATAACCTTGATAAAAGAGTTGGGAACTTAGAAAATAAGGTTGATAGACTTGATAATAGAGTTAGTAGCTTAGAAAACAAAGTTGATAAACTTGATAATAGAGTTGGAAATTTAGAAAACAAAGTTGATAAACTTGATAGTAGAGTAGATAAATTAGAATCTAAGATTGAAAGTAAAAATAAAAATTTATTTGAAGAGTTATTTGGAACTGGTTTAGTTCAGGGAAGCAGATTATCAGTTCAGCAATTAGCGGCTAGAGGACTAATTACTCCTGAAGGTGAACTAATCAACCCAGAATCAACAGCTAAAACGGATGATAAGTAATATTTAAGAGTTATAAAAACTACTTTTATAACTCTTTTTTTATATATCAAAAGATAAGTTAATTATCTGTAGAATCTCTAACAAAGAATAACAACTATTTATGTTTTTTAAATCATCTGATAGATAGTTTATTTTATATATTTTAAAGCCTAGATAAATAATACTATACATTATGGCTTTTCTAGTGGGCATTAAAGTTTTGACCTCTGCATCACAGTATCTATTTAGGGAATCACAATTATATAACATACCATTCAATAATCTATTTAGTACTTCTAAGAGTACCTATTAAGGGTCTTATCTAGCTTTTAATCTTTTAGCATCAAAAACCAGTAGACTTCCTCCATTTTTAAAATAGGTATGATAGGAAATCCCATCAAGGATAACAGTCTTATCATAGGTATTATTTAACACATAATTTACTTCCATATTTCCTATTTTTTTATGGGTAATTTGAATATCATATCGGGTAATATCAGTATTTATCATACCAATAGCTACATCGGATAATTTATGAAAAATATTTATAGTTGAACTCTGATAATAATTAGAATCAGATAGGTCTGCTATTACTGAAACTTCTTCATAGGTTTTAGTCTGAGGATTAATAAAATGCTTTATTGTAATGTTTTGTATTGGTTTATACTCAACACTTAAATCTTCTGAAACAATAAAATCCTCCTTGTGTAATTCTTTATTCATAAGACTATAAAAAGCCACACTGGTAGATATATTTGAGAATTTAGAATAACAAGTTTCAGCTAAGGCTCTTTTTTGTTGAAAAGAAATTGATCGGCGATAACTCTCCTCTCTATTCTCTTTATTTGGAGCTATATCAGAACCAAACTCATCTGAAATTACAGCTGCTTGGGCTGAATTTAGCTTATCAAGATACTCATACTCTTGATGTATAAAAGCATATGATGTAGAAAAATATAAGCTAAAAAAAGCTAAAAATATAAAAATCTTTACGAACATAATGGCTGTGGCTTTGAAATTATTGGTCTACCAGTATCATCTATACTTTCAGGCTCATATACCAAATTAGGATTATAAGCCATATTACTAGCATTAGAATTACTAGAAGAATTATTATCGTTACTATCAGTACTAGTAGCATCATATCTAGAGAAAACTAGAGTTTCATCTTTATAAGTACATCTTTTGTATCTAAAATCACCAATTACTCTAGTTTCAACTGCACCATAAGCATTTTTTAGGTAATTAAAGATATCTTCAGCATCAGATTTAGAAATATTAGGATTTAACATTCTCACCGCAATTAAAGCATTATTTCTTTGGATATCTAAATTTTTATCTACCGCTACTTTAGGAACTACAATATTAGCTCTGATAACTTTATCATTAGTATCATCAAAATATATTCTAAATAATACTGAAGGAGCAGGACGAAACACTACAACATTTTGCTTATTTAAAAGATAAGTAGATAAATTTTGCGGAGTTATTGGTTTTACTTGTCCATCTAATTGAAACTCAGTAATTATACTATTATATAACTTCTGAGTTAAAGCCTCAACTCTAGCTTTTCTATCGTAATCAGCAGTTCTTGGTTCTGAAGATAAGTTTAACAAACCATTAACATAATTAAGCATATAAACATTAGTAGCTGTAGCAAAAACTTTATAATGATTTTTATTTCCTAAAGCATCTTCTAAGCCAAGATTATTAAGTATTTCTGTTGCTTTATCAACATTGAGCTTAGGATTAGTTAATAAAATTAAAACTAAAGCACTTTGTTGGAAATCTTCTAGTTTATTTTTACTAGCAATTGGATTTTCATAAACTATATTACCTGAAAGTACTGTATGATTAATAAAACCAGTTTCTACTAGTAAATTCATTGATATTGCTTGCGAGGTATAAAAGAGCATATTTCTAGTTTTGGTAGAACCTCTACTAATTTCAGGGTAAATAACCTGCGGATTACCTCCTATTTTAGCTAAAGTTTCATTATACATGTTGTTAATATCTTTCGTTAAATTGATTTCTTCAACATCAGTTTTATTACTTTTTCTAATTCTCACTGTAAACAGGGAGCTTTTTCTTGAATAAGCATCAATATTATACCAATAACCATTATGAATATAAGATTTTATAAACTTTGGTTCACTTTGAACTTTGCTTAAATCTAAAATAGTATAGATATTATTAAACTCATTTATGTTAATTTTATTATCAACTAACCTTGATAAAATCAAAAAGTTATTACGATAAAATTCTATTTTCTCTGGACTATCTAACCTTCTGCTTTGCATAGAAACACTAGTAATCTGTTGAGCCTCTTTATCAAAGTCTATAGTAATATCCAAAAAATTAGTAGGGTTATATCTAATTTTATATGCAATTCCTGATGAGCTTACAATCATTTTAGTACTGTCTCGCCCTTCTATTTTAAAGCTAAGATTTCCTAATTCTTTAGCTACCATTTGATATTTATTAAATATCATCATAGCAATTTGTGATCTTTCATTCTCTTCTTTTTTATCATCGGCATAAGCAAAATTTACCCCAAGTGTTAAGGTAATAAAAAATATAGCTAAATATTTAAGTGGCTTTGGGTAGTAAATCATATAAAAAACCTTAGTTTAACTCCGTAAAATCTTATTAATATATTATATAAATTAAATATTTTTTTGTCAAAATATAAACAATTAATTTATATAGACTTAATATTTTTATCATTTAATGCAATAATATCTAATTGTTTTTCAGATTTAGCAACAATAACCGTCGCAATTATATCTCCTAATATATTCATAAGAGTTCTTAACATTTCCATTAATCTATCTATCCCAATAATAATTCCTATACCCTCTATTGGAATTCCATACTGCAATAAAACTATGGTTAAGGTAATAAGCCCACTACCTGGTATCCCTGCTGCCCCTACTGTTGCCATTAAAGCAAGTGCGGCGGCTCCGATTAAATCGTACAAAGATAAATTAATTCCATAAATATTTGCTAAGAAAACCACTGCCAACCCCTGCATAATAGCTGTAGCATTCATGTTAATAGTTGTGCCAAGTGGTAAAACAAAACTTGAGTAAGTTTTAGGAACTCCTAAGTTTTCTTCGGCTACTTTCATTGCTACTGGTAATGTGGCAGAAGAACTAGATGTAGAAAAAGCCACAGCTAGTGCTGGAAAAACCTTCTTTAAAAAAGTAAAAAGATTTGCTCCCGCAAGTTTAATTAATGGAAGATACACAACCAAGAAATGTACTACTATTACTAAAAGCATGATTAAAGCATATTCAACCATTGCTCCTAATAGAGCAAACCCTTGAGTAGCAAGAGATTTTGTCAGCAAAGCAAAAACCCCGTATGGAGTTAATTTCATAATCAT
>JAIRQL010000057.1 GCA_031256515.1 Alphaproteobacteria bacterium | reverse complement strand
AACAATTTATCTATTTTTATATTTTAGCTTATCTCTTTGTACTTGCTCTATCTCTAAAATTTCTTGTTTTTTAAAAGTTAAAGCCTTACTAACAGCGGCTAAATCACGGCATAATTTTTGTAAACCAGCAAACTCTAAAGAAGCAGCATGATCTGTACCCTTCCAAGTTCTATCTTTAGTAAAATGCCTTTCAATATAAACTGCACCTAAGGTATAAGCAGCAATATCAACAGCAATTCCTAAATGATGCCCTGAAAAAGCAATTTCTTTTACTCTGCTGCCATATCTTGTATATAAATTATTAATTTCTAAAAGCGAAATATCTTCAAACGGCACAGGATAGCCAGAAGTACAAGCATATATTACAAGACGATTAGCACTACCTGTTTCTTCAAAAAATTTAATGATTTCTTCTTGTTCTTTGTTGTAAGTCATCCCAAAAGAAATATGAATATCTCCTTTGTAGTCATCTCTAAGAACTTTTAGCATTTCAAAGTGAGAATTACAAGCAGATGGTACTTTAATAAATTCAGGATTTAAAGTTATTATTTCTTTAGCAGAGGTAATATCCCAAACTGATGTAGAGTATTTAATGCCAATACTTTCAGCATATTCTTTTAATTCTTTATGCTGACTAACTGTAAACTCTAAGAACTCTCTATGAGCCCCATAGGTATCTCCATAAGAATTACCAGGATTAGGGTGTGGAGCATTATATTGTTCAGGAGTTAATAATTCTTTATTATGCCTTTTTTGAAACTTAGCAACATCAGCACCAGCATCTTTAGAAAGTTTAATTAATTCTTTAGCAGTTTCTAAATTACCCATATGATTACAGCCAATTTCTGAAACCACAATCGGTTTTTTATATTTAAAATTAAAGGTACTCATGGAATCTCCAAATTATTCTTTATATTTATGGATTAATTTTAGCATTATTATTAATATTTTTAAAAGTTTATTATTTGTATATAGTATTTTCTTATTAGAATTGCAAGCAATAAGAGTATTTTTAGTAATTAAAGCACTAAGTGTTGGATATAAAGAAAATATATTTATACGATTATCTAACATTTTTGTATCAATTTGCGGTTTGATATTAAAAAGATACTGAAATGTAAATAAAGATGTGGAATAAACTGAAAACACTAGATCTATTTTTACCTTATGGGCAACAACTTCCACCGGGATTATCTCAAGCATTTCTAATAACTTATTATTAGGAAGATGCGAATTTTGCAAAGATACAACCTCTTCAAATAAAAGAAAATCATCAGAGTTAAAGCGAGGTTTTAAATCTGTAGAATATTTTAATTTCGCCTTAGGATGGTCTTTAAAAATTATTTTATAATCATTAAGAATTAGTTTTTTTATATTTTCATAATATAGCTGAAGAACCTTAGTGGTCTTTTTTTTATTATTTTGATAATAGTACTGCGGTAATACCAAAGCATAGTTATAATCATTTGCATGGTTGAATAAAGGTGATAATTCTTCTTGCACTACTTTTATATTCTTAAGTAAATCATCCTTAACTATGGTTTGGAAGTTTATAGAAGGGAAACTATTTTGCAAAAGATTTTTTAATTTTTCATGATAAAAGATATAATAGCTTTTATAGCCTTGCATAATTTTTCGTAAAGAGGAATCTAACAAAGGCTTAACATAAGACATTAAACCCTCTTCATAAAAAATAAAATTCACCTTCGGATAACGATTTTTAAAAGATTTATAAATCTGCTTTGTACTAGAATTAATAGGAAGATAAATCTCACTAATATCATTACCTTCTAAATCGTTTTCAAGTTTTTGAAAATCAAAAGAAAATCGCTTTTTGTAAGCAAAAAAGTTTAAATTCTTTTTAGTTTTAATAAGATAATTAAAAAAAGTAAACAATGCTTCTGATTTTTCAGGCTTAATATTTTTAAAATAACCTAAGAAAAAGTTATCATCGCCATTATCTTGCAAAATGCTTGCTAAAAGCATGCCTGAGAATGCACCATTAGCAATTAATATTCTTTTCATATTATATACAATAATATTTTTTTTACATCAATATTAATAAAGCTGTTACAACTACACCCAAAGTTACTCCCGAGAACAAGAAGTAATTAGTTGTACCTGGTGTAGAATCTAATTCTTGTGAGAATCTTGCGATTCTATCTTGATCTACATTAGTTTCTTTAATATTTCTTTCATTATATAAGGCTTCTTCCAAAACAGGATATACATCAGGAACGATTGGTCTATAGTATCTAAATTCTCTATTTGGTAAAGCAACTACTATTAAACCTTTAGCAGGATGAAAATACACTACAGCTTCGTTTACCATTTTTTCATTATCTACAAAAAAACCACTTCCACTAGTAGCTGAGAACTGCATTTTAAGATCACGAGTCAACCAAGATAATCCCTTATTAATTGACATTTCACTAAAACCATTTAACACAGGGTTTTCTGTTTCATCAACTGTAGGTTCATCACCAGCTTGAGCTAACGGAATATCTTGCAAAGAACCATCAACCGCAACTTGTTGTTGATTATCAGCATTAGCATTAGGTAATACATCGCCATTCTCATTGGTATCTACAATAGCCCCAGAACTAGCAGTATCTTTACTATCAGTTGTATATCTAACCACCGAATCAAGGTCCGACCCTAAAACAGCATAAGCAGCATAAACCACTTCTTTTTGTTCATTGCTAACTTTAGGCAAAGCTCTAATTTCAATAACATCACCACTAATTACATCTTCCCATAGTCCAACTACAGCATTTACCCTAAATGTTATTAATCTTTGTTGCAATTCAAAAAGCTCTTCTTCAGACATATCATTTAATAAAAACATACTAAAATTTGAAACATCTGAATCTGGTAAAGAATTTTGAGCTTCTCTAGCTCTTAAAGCTAAAGCCTCTACAGTTTGTCTTTGTGCTGGATTATTAGAATCTTGCCCTTCTGCTTTTGAAGCAATTTCTTCAGCTTCTCTTGTTTTTTCAGCCTGATAGTTTTCATCAATTTTTTTAGTAATTCTTCTATTAGGATTCAGCATATTATGAGTAACAATATTCATATAGTCATTTAAATTGGTAACATTTAAAGCACCTAAAGTTTTAGCCAAAGGTTCAGCTTCATCAGAGCTTCTAAACCAATACAAACTTCTATTATCAGTATCACCGGTTAAAAATAGAATATCATAAACAAATTTTCCAATTGTTGGCTCAAAAAACTTTTTCATAATAATAAAGTTAGCACCAATAAAAGCTCCATAACCTTTTATTTCATTAATAGGAACATCAGAAAAAATAACTTTTATTCTACCAATTTCTTTAAAATTTGGAAAATATTCTTCTTTATAAGAATCAACAGTTTGTTTTAAATCTAGACGAGACATAACAATAGGAGCTCTTCTATCGTAAAACTCTTCAATGTATATTTCTCTATCAATTTCATCTAACGGAACAACAAATTCTGTATCTCTATTGATAAGTGTTTCATCTTTAACTTTAAGATTAGCCTCAAAAAACTTTAAAGTATCAACTTTAATTCCGTATTTATCACGAATTCTTATTTCTTTTGGTTTACTTCTTTCTTTTGCTAATCTAGGATCAATATCTTCATCTGTAATAGCAACTTCATCAGGATTTGCATTTGCATCAGTTGGTTGAACTGCAGGGTTAGCATCTCTCTTCCAAAACATTAATCTTCTAGCAAAACTTTTTCTTTGCGGTTGTTCATCTACAACAACATCACTATCAACTAAGTCATTAGCATCAAGAGCAGGAACTGTACTAGCTGTAGCACTTGGTTCATCAGCAGCATATAAAACAGAAAAATCAACAACTATAAAAGATAAGATTGCTACAGCAAATAATAATTTTAATATTTTCATAACTCAATAATTTATAATCTAATTTATAATAACTACTGCATGATTCAAAATACAATACAATACTTTACTATCATAAACTAAAATTAGAAATAATACAATGTTAATATTTACAAAAACTATTAATTTCAATAAAATATAAGAATTATTATAAATTAATACAATATTAATTAAGGAATTAATTATGTTTGCAAGCACTGAAGACTTAGCAAAATTCATTTTAGCAGAAAATATTATACACTTAGAAATTAGAAGCATTACTAAAACAAGTACTAAAAGTGTTGTTTTTACTGCAAATTATGCCATTAATAACCTTGATTTCCTTAAAAATAATTTCAATGATAATAATATCAGCATTACAAATATTGATTTAAACAGCAGTTTTGTTGAAGTATTTTTAGCTCATAAAACTTTAGTACTTTTTGCAGAATCGCTACAACTCCTTAACCATCTCTCTTTTAACAAATATTCTTTTGCTATTGTTGATAACAACAACAATACCCCTTTATCTTCCCCTGAGGTAGACAACTATAGAGATTTCATTGGGGAAATTTCTTCTAGCCTTTTAGATATTGGTGAAAAAGTTGCTTATTTTTATAAAGATAACAACAATCTTCATAGCTTAGTTTTACAAGAAAGCTCTAAGTATTCAAAAGAAAAAATAAGATATGCGATTAGCATGGTTGCCAAAGCCTATAACATTACTGTTAATGTTATATAGAATAGAATAGAATTTACTTACAAATTATTGAACTGATACTAAATCTGAAACAATACAACGACGATTCCCTTTAGGTCCTTCAGCAGTTACCACACTACCCTCAACCGTATATTTGATTCCATCTCGCCACATTACATTATTTGTAAATCTATAAACTTTATTATTTAAAAACACTCCAGAATCATCAAAGAAGTATATCATGTTATCTAGCCAAACTTTATTACCAGAAATCATCCAAGTATCATTGCTAGAGGTTATTAAATTTCCTCTTAGTTTATATGTGCCATGCGGAGTATAGAAAATCATACCATCAGTAATTCCTCTTTCTGTAGTACAAATAACATCATTAGCAAATAACAAGAAATCAGGATACCTAACTTGTGGTCTTCTAACAATTTGCCTTGGATCGTATCTATTACGAAAATCTAAAGAATTTCTTAAAGCATCTGAGGGTAGCTGCGACTGAAATACATTCGTATCTACCTGCCCTGCAGGTTGTTGGTTATTTCTTTGTGATGGTAAATTATTTTGCTGTGGTGATGAATAAGACCTTTGATTATTTGGAATGTTTTTAGCATTATTTCCACCAACAGGTATACCCGAATCAAACATATTATCTTGATTATTTGCAGAATCAGAAGGTCCAACAGTATTAAAACGATTGCTCCCAATATTATTTTCATTCACTCCAGTGATTCTTCTACTATCTATATTTCTTGATGTTCTTGAACTAAACGGTGGAGGATTATTAAAACTACTTTCAGGAGTACTACTATCATTATTAAAGGTTCCAAAGCGGTTAGAAAAATTCTCAGAATCTTCTAAATTAAAATTAGGACGATAATTATTATTGTTATTATTATTAGAAGAATCAATATTAGGTCTATTGGTTGAATTTTGAGGTTGCCTATAGCCATTAAACAAGCCGTTATCAAAGATAGCAGAAAATAAGGCATTTGCTGACAGTAAAAAACTAAAAAATAATAATATTAAAAACTTATGCAACTTAATTATTACCAAAAAATATCTTTATTTTACTATACTTACTTTAGAATATCTACTATTTATTTACAACTAAATTATTTACTATTCTAATAGTTTTCTTCTTTAACATTAAAAGAATCTCTTTCCTTATTAATACTTACAATATTCAGAAATAAAATATCATAAGATGTAATAAGATTTGGATCTCCCTGAAAACTAGAGTTTACCCAACAGGTAAGATTAAAAGCCGAATTACTATTGATATTTAATCTCATAGTAATTTCTCTAGCATTAATTCTATTTTGGCTATCCGCAAGGCTCATTCTTGTTTTTGGAGTTATTTGAATCTTTTTACTAGTAGCATCTCTCATATTTTCTTCTGTAATTTTAGCCGATAGATTATGATGAACACTTAAAAAATTTGTGGCAAAATTAGCACAAGCTTTTTTATAAACTATGCTAGAGCCAGATAAAAAAGGTATGTTAAATGAACCAAAGCTAAAATTTGTTTTAAAAAAAAAGAAAACACCTATCACAATTGCTAAAACCACAACTATAATAAAAAGAAGCCTAAAGTTTATAATCGCCATTAATAATTAACCTTTTCTACTATTATTAATATAATAATAGTTTTTAACATAATTATCAATTTTTCTTTGATAAAATTAAATTATAGGTTTATAATTGTAGAGATTTTTATAAACGAGTAAGCAAATGTCTGTAGAAGAATTTTCTCATAAAAAAACCGCTCTACAAGTGGTTGAACTTGGTATAAAAAAAGCTCATACACCTTTCAGCAAAACCGTAATTTTGGGAATGCTTGGCGGGATGTTTATTGCTATGGGATACATGGCAGCTCTTATGATTATGGCAGGAGCTGACGGTATGATGTTCCATGGTGGTATGGTGCGATTCTTAGGGGCTTTAGTTTTTCCAGTAGGAATTATTTTAACCGTCTTAGCAGGTGGCGATATATTTACCGGTAATGCATTGGTAACCTTATCTACTATTGCTAAAAAAACTACAATAGATGAGTTATTAAATAATTGGCTGGCAGTATTAATAGGAAATTTCATTGGCTGTGTTTTAACAGCCTTTTTAGTATCTCATTCGGGAGCATTAGATTCTGAAACTATTAAATATACTATCCACACAGCAGCCCATAAGGCAGAATTAGGTAGCCTTGAGCTTGTTGTTAGTGCCTTTTTTTGTAATATCTTTGTGGCATTAGCGGTTTGGTTATCTTACTCTACCCATGATGTGGTTTCTAAAATATTTGCTCTTTATTTTCCTATTTTACTTTTTGTAACCTCTGGATACCAACATAGTGTAGCAAACATGTTTATTTTTGCTTTAGCAGGATATTTAGACGGTGGAATTTCCTTTGGCGAATCGGCTCATGCAATTATTATGTCAATAATTGGTAATGCCCTTTCTGGTGGGATTTTAATTCCAATTGTTTACTATCATTTGCTACTAAAAGATTACTACGAAGATCTAAAACGAGAACAAATCAGAAAAAAAGATATGTAAACTTTAAGTATTTTTGCTTTTATTTACAATAAAGAGGGGATATAATATATATCCTCTTTATTTTTAATGGTAAAATGTTTATGGAAAAGTAATGAAAGATATTAAAGAAATTACAGCAAGTGAGTTAAAAGATCTTATAAAAGCTAAAGAAGACCTTTTAATAGTAGATGTTAGAACTGCCGAAGAATATAACCAAGTACATTTAGAAAATGCTTTATTAATGGAATTATCTAATTTTAATCAAAAAGAATTAGAAGAAAAATGCTATAATATAGATGGTTTAAAAAAGGTAGTTTTCCAGTGTCGTAGTGGTGTTAGAAGCAAAGATGCCATGAAACTTTTAGACGATAATTTCCCGTATGAATCTTATAATTTAAAGGGTGGAATTGTATCTTGGGCTGGCAATGGCTATAAAATAATTATGGATGATGAAGAGTAGTAAAATTATGAAATCTTTATTAAGTTTATTTAAAAATCAAACTAGTGAGAGTACAAAATCTTCAACAGAAGAGCAACTCTCGGCAGAATCTCTTAAAAATTTAATAGAAAACTCTAAAATTAAAGTGATTCCCTTAGATGTTAGAAGCTATGCCGAATATAATGGCTATCATATAGAGGGAGCTTTGCATATCCATATTGTAGATTTATCTATAGAATCTTTACAAGCAGCCTTAAACTTGCAACCTCAAGAGAAAGCAATTGTGGTTACCTACTGTAATGCTGGCGGACGAGGCGGAAGATCTTTTAGCCTCCTTAAAGAACAAAACAATAATAGCAATATCCAAATTAAAAACCTTACTCATGGTATTAATGAATGGATAAATAAAGGCTACCCAATTAATAACTAAAATTGCCCCACAAATCTATATACATCTCATCTTAAGAAAAGCTAACTGCTAAAGTTAGAAACATTTTATAAGCAAAACGAAATAAAATTTTTGATACTTGAGAAAAGGATTTTTTGAGGGTATTCTCTTTTAGGTTAGGAGGTTTGCTATGAAGTGTATTTAACATACATGAATAGCAAACCGACAACACATAAAAGAGAATACACCAAAAAATACCTTTTTTAAGTTGTATTGGATTTTTACTTCGCTTCGCTCATTAGAACCTAGCTTAATTGCTTCGCAATAAATTTAGATTCCTGCGGTTTATATTAAGGAGCTTTTATCTCACTTCGTTCGCTAGAACCAAGTTTACCCTTACGGGAAATTTAAATTTGTGCGGTTTGGCTCGTAGTGTATATCAATACATGAGAGCCAAAGCGACTAAATAGAAAACCAATACAACTTAAAAAAAATTAGAAGCGTTTGATTAAGTAAGCAAACACACTATTCGCTGAAGTTCTTTTAACTCCACCAAGATTTTTCCAGTATTTATAGCCTAACTCAAAGCCATAGGTTTGATAGTTTACCCCTACCCCTTCATAAATTTGGAAGGCGGCTGTGGAATTTGGATTGTTTTTTCTTTTTTCAAACATATCTATATCACTCCATCCGCCATGATATAAGCTAAATTGCGAATCACCTATGTTGCCAAAATTATTAAACCAAGAGAACTGTATCATAAAAGGTAGTTCTAAGGTTTCACCTAAACTATCTTCGCTAGATAAGAAATACATCGCATTAGTATTTACTGTACCTATAAATGGTAAATTATAAGATGTACCTAACCCAACAAAGCCATCGCCTTTATGACCATCAAAAGTTTCTTTAGCTTCGGCTACTACAAATAATTTTGAGTTGTTTAAAACATCGTATCTTACGATATATTTGTAAAAATCGTAATTAAGTTGGTTAGCATGTTTTCCTGTAAACTTAAAATCAGTAAAACCGTAAATATCCCATTGCCCTTTTTTAGCAATAGTTTCAACTTCCATAAAGTAATTCATGTTATCTAAATATGAAACATTAGAATCAATATATCCAGTAAAAAATTTAAGATTAACAGTAGCGAAATCATCAGCATAAGTTTTTAAAGGTATTAAAGAAAATAGTGTTAGCACAAGCAATTGTATTATAGTTTTCTTAGTAAACTTCATGGAAACCTCCCTACAAGTGAATTGAAATGATGTGATGTAAAGTAAATTGTTATTGTATAAAAAAAAGTAGCTTTGTCAAGAAGTTTTTACATTAATTAAAAATCCCCTTATAAACTCTTCTTATAAGGGGAAATAAAAACATTTTTAAACACTTAATACTAAAATCACCAAAGATACAATAAACTGTGCGAATAATAAAGGCATTACAAATTTTAGCCATTGAACCCAGCTAATTTTCGCCATACCAATTGCTGCCATTACGACCCCTGCTGTTGGTGAAAACTGATTAATCAATCCTGAGGCTGTTTGAAAAGATGTAACCATAGTAGATCTATGAACTCCAAATAAGTCTGCCAATGGTGCCATTAAAGGCATAGTAAGTGCGGCATGCCCTGAAGACGATGGCACAAGGAAGGCAATAAAAATTTGGAATATTTCATTTAAAACAATAAATGAACTTTTTGATAATCCTGATAAAATCGTTACAATTTCATTTAAAATAGTATCTATAATTACCCCATCTTTAGCAACAATTACAATAGCACGAGTTAAACCTATTACAAGGGCAGCATAGAGTAAATCTTTAGATCCCTCTAAAAAGGAATCCCAAAATTCTTTTTCTGATAGCCCACCAAGTACTCCAGAAACTATAGCTCCTACTAGGAATAATACAGTCATTTCAGGAATCCACCAGCCTAATCTAATTACTGCATACATCATAAAAAATATTAAAGCTAAAAAGATTATAATGATGAGCTTTTGATTAAGTCCAAAACGAATATGCCCTTCTTTATTAGCTAAGTTAGCAAAACTTTCTTGATGTTCTTTTCTGTTAGCATAACAAAAAGATTTTTTAGGACTCTTTTTTATACGATTGGCATACCATAGCACATAAGATATTGCCATAGTTAAAATAATTGCATAAAAAATCACCCGAGGTAATAAACCATCAGTAATAGGAATTTGGGCAATATTAGAAGCAATACCTGTTGCAAAAGGATTACCAATTGAAGCAGTAAACCCTGCACCGACCCCTAATAAAATTACGGCGATACCCACAATTGGATCGTATCCTGCCCTTACCATTAAAGGAATTAAAATTAAATAAAAGGCTAGAGTTTCCTCATACATTCCTGCCATAGTACCACCTATGGAAAATAAAAACATTAATACCGGAATTAAAAGGAATTCTTTACCCTCAAGTTTTTTAACAACTGCTTTAAGACCATTATTAATAGCACCTGTTCTTAAAATTACACCATAAGCTCCACCAATAATTAAAACATAGGCAATAACCTCAGCTGCATCTATAATTCCTCTAGCAAAAGCTGAGAAAGCATCTATAAAACCTTGTGGATTACTAGCTACTACCTTATAAGTACCAGCAATTACCACATCCCTACCTATTGCCTCATTGTGTATCCTATCAAATTCTCCCGATGGCAATATCCAAGTTAGAATAGCCATAATGATTATAAGCGAGAATATAATACTAAGAGTTTGAGGCATTTTGAGTTTCATGTTTTTGCTATCTCCAATATATTTAATAAGAAACTATTATATAATTATGACTGCATATGTAAAGTTATTTTTTTAAAATTAGTGAATATTTTATTCATTGTTATTGCTTGATATATCCACCAACTTTTTAACAGATAGAAAAACCACAAAATATTTAGAAATAGCTATATTTGATTTTAGACAAACATATTCTGCCCCGTAGTATATAACCAATATATGAGGGGCAGAATGTGTTTAGGATTAAATCAAATAGAGCTATTTCTTCAGCGATTTCATGGCATCGGCATAGAACTCCACATCCGTCCCAATCACCACTTGAATATTATTACCGCTTTTATTTACTCCTTTACTACCATTTTGTTTTAATATTTTTTCATCAATTAGATTAATATCTTTTAATTGCAGTCGCAATCTTGAAACACAATTATCAATTACTAAAACATTATCCATACCTCCTAATCCTTTAAAGATATTTTCGGCTTTATCGGTATAGCTTAAATCATCAAATAATTTTGCGGTATCCGACCCACCAATTTCACCATCTTCACGACCTGGAGTTTTTAAATCTAACACTCTTATTAGGGTATAGAAAACAAAATAGTACACCGCAAAAAAGATTGGACCTAAAATAAATATCATATAAGGTTTTGTAGAAATCCCCCATGATAGGGCTAAATCTATAACTCCTCCCGAAAAAGTAAACCCAGCTTTATAGCCCACTAGATAAGTAGCAACATAGCTTACTCCCATTAAAATTGCATGGATACCAAATAATAATGGTGCTGCAAATAAAATCGGAAACTCTATTGGCTCGGTAACTCCTGTTAAAAGCGAAGTAAAAGCACCACTTAGTAAAATTCCTAATACTAAGGGTTTATTTTCTTTTTTAGCAGTATTATAAATAGCAAGGGCTGCTGCTGGAAGCCCAAATATCATAACTGGAAAAAAACCAGCCATAAATATACCAGCGGTTGGGTCGCCATGATAAAATCTAGTTAAATCACCAGTAAATACTATACCATCAGGAGTTGTAAAACTACCTAATGTAAAATAAGCTATAGCTTCGGTAATATGTTGTAAACCTGTTGGTAATAAAATACGATTACTAACTCCGTATACAAACATTCCTAAAGGACCAGATTCTAATACCCATTTAGAAAAAGCATTAATACCCTCGTTTATATAAGGCCAAATTACCCCAAAAATTAAAGCTAAAATAATAGCTACTAAGCCCGATATAATAGGAACAAATCTTCTGCCACCAAAAAAAGCTAAATAAACTGGAAGTTTAATTTGGTAAAATCTATTATATAAGTATCCTCCGGTTAGCCCTGCAATAATCCCACCTAGTACACTCATATTGTTGGCTTCATTAAGTACTTGCATACCAGCATTCATTACTAAGTAAATAATTGCTCCAGAAAGCCCTGCTGAGATATTTTTATCCCGAGACATCCCACCTGCTACCCCAATGGCAAAAAGCAACCCTAAGTTAGCAAATACTGCCTCACCCGACTTCGCCAAAAATGGAATATTTAATAAATCGGGCTGACCGAATCTTAGCAGTAAACCTGCTGCTGGTAAAACTGCAATTGGTAGCCATAAGGCTCTACCAATTTGTTGCAGTAAATCAAAAAATTTATGCCACATAACTTTATCCTTTTTTATATTACACATGTTTAAGTATACCTCAAAAATATCATAAAACCAACATCTTATTTATCTATATAACAACTTTTAATAACATCTCATAGGGTTTCAAAAATATTTTTCTACCATGATAAATTGATCATTTAAGTTTATTTGCAGATTATTAAAAACATCTGGATAACCATTTAAAATTACTTTTCCCTCACAGTAATCATGGTATATTACCTCTTTATCGGTAGCATAGATATTAAAAAATTCTGGATACATACCACCAACATTTAAGAACAAAAATATTTTTCTTTGGAAATTATTGGTAGCATCAGATTTAAGACAAATTCTTTTATCAATAAAAAATTTAATACTACATGGTTCGGTAATTTTAGTAAGATTTGTAAACCTATAAGGAGTACTATCTGGAAAATTATCGGGATTACTAGCATAAATAATATAAGTATTATGAGTAAATGGTTTAATATCAGGAACAACTATTTCTTTAAAGTCTATTACATCAAAGTAATCTTCAATATCTACAATATTAACTACCTCCTCCCAATTTCTGGGATCTAACTCATTGCTATTTTCACTACCACCACCAGTTTCGCCATCACCACCATCTTCACCATTACCGCCATCTGTCTCGCCATCGCCACCACCTTCTGTTTCTTCATCATCTTTAATTAAAAGACCCCGAGAAAGAGCAATGAGGAAATCTTTTAAATAAGCCTGATTATTAATAATATTATCAAACTCTAAGTTTAAAAGGTTAGCCTTAATTTGGCTGTTATCTTGAAAGTTTGTTTGCCTATGAATATAGGCATCTTTTTTTAAAATAATTAATTTAGGATATAAACTACTCCCTAGTTTTTCTTTAAGTTTTATCACCTTAATTTTTTCGTTAAAATTTTCAATGATATAATCCTCAAGATACTTCAATCGCTTATCTTCTACAATTACCTCAATTTGCTCTGCCTTATCTACCTTAAATTCACAATTAAATGAATCTTGCCCTGTGCTTAGATAGCTAATAAAATTTTCATGCATCATAATTTTTCTCACTTAAAATATTTTAGAAAAAATTGAAGCCATACTTTTAATATTAGCTAAATCTTGTTTTCTTTTAGCAATAGAATTAGCTCTAGCGGTATTTAAAGATTTTTCTTTTAGCTGCTGTAATTCATCGTTTTTATTTTTAAGAATTTCATCCGCCTCCATTTTAAGAGAATTTTCCATAAAATATCTTAAATCTTCGTTAGAACCACCATTACCACCATTTGTTCTATTTTTAATTTTAGAAGTTTCACTCTGCCTTTTATTGTTAAGGGCAATTAAAAGATTGTTAGATTTATATAAAATATCTTCTTTTTGTTTTTTATAATCAGTAAGTGTTGACATATTTTTTCTCCTTTTTTATTTGTTTAATATGTTTAAATTAAGGGCTACAATATTCATAGCAAAGGGAAGATTTTGTTTTAAAGCAATACTGCTATTTTCTTCTCAATTGCCATTAATATTTAGGGTAATATTTTGATAACCCTCACTTTTTTCTGTTAAAATGTTTTTTTGTAAAGTTGTTTCTTTTTTGTTTAAAATATCTATATGCGAAGATTTATAAGCAACTAAATTAACTTTATCTATTTTTACCTCATTTACTTCTTCATCTAGTTTTTGTAAATAAGGAGTTTGATAAATAGAATCAAAACAGTAGCCAGCAAAAACCTCGCTATCTTGATAAATATTATTACCCACAGTAATAGCTCCATCTTTAACCGTAAAATTTCCTAAAAAACTACCATCTACGGTTATTATTGTTAAAGTTTCACCCTCAAATAGGGCTAAATCAGTAATAATATTGTTTTTCATTTTTTTACTAACATATAAATCAAGGTAAATAGGTTTAGTACTATTTTCTATGTAAAGATTTTTAAGGGAATCAAACTTAATTACTTCAATGAAATTTGTAATTTCTCCCCTAAATTTTCTACGAGTTGCTAACCAAAGATACTGATTACCCTCATCGTAAGAAGTACTCATGGCAGTAATTTTCGTATCTGCTCCACTTAAAAAACAGGTAGACCAAGAATAATTTAGATACTCATCATTATAATTTATATGCCCCATAACAAGAGTACCATCTTCCATTAGTACACATAATACTTTTGAGGGGTAATCTAAATAGAGCATATCCTTAATTTTGCTAGAAAATAAATGTAACGACCAATTATTAATTTGCGATAGCGAAAGCAGTTTATCTTTATCTACACTGATAGAAAAAATATTTTCCCGATGCCAGTCTACAAAAAAAGTTAGAAAATCGGTGCTTACCATATATCTGGAATTTTTTTGCGAGTTTAACTCTTCTACCGTATAATTAAAAGGCGAAATTGGCTCTTCTATATTAAATGGTAAAATGGTAAAAACTCCTTCTTGGCTTCCTACCAGCACATTATCTTTATTTGAGCCAAGCCATAAAATATTTTTACCACGAGGAATAGATAAAGTAATAGAGTTATCTTCGGCAATAATATCACTAATTACATTGTTTTCATTAATTCTTGTAGTTGGTGAAAAATTAGTGTAATCACTAGGTTTAGAAATCCAAATAGTTTTTTTATTTTTATTAGTAACTCCATAGTACATACGACCACTAAAAATAGTCGCCATAGATGGATAACCCTGCTCTGCTCCCCAAGCTCCTAGTTTAAATTCTTTAGTTGCCTCAGTACCATTAAAAGCAACTTTAGTATTAGCCTTAACATTTTTAGCATCTATAAAATATGATATTTGAGCTACTCCCCAAATTCCCTTATGGGCAATACGAATAAATCTGCCTTCATTTAAAAGAGCATCATTAGACTTAAATATATCTGCTGAGGCAGTAATTTGTACCTCTCCTGTTGTACCACTTAAACTTAGAGTTGTGCTTGTTTTATTCATATCTAAATATGGACCATCAGTATAAGCTACATCTTTAAGAGTAAAGTTGTAATCTTTATCAAAGGTAAGAACACTTGGAGTTCTATCTAGCGAAAAAAAGTAATAGCACTTGGCAGTATCATCGTAAACATAGTTTAGTTTAGCTACTTGATCTTCGGATATCCAATTATTAGTAATATAATACGGCTTATCATTTTTAATTATTGCCTCGCCATTAAGATAAAAGTTAATTTTTAAGGGATAAATTTCCATAAGGATATTATTATTGTTATCTTCAAAAGAAATTAAGCGAACCTCTCGGCTATCGGTAAGTTTATTAATAAATTTACTACCATTTCTTCTAAATAAACTCCCTCAAGGACTAACCATCATATTTTTTAACGATATAGCAGAGGAATAATAAAGATTTTTAAGGTTATACTTATTAACATACTTAGAAACCTCTCCTAAACTAAAATTACTAATATTTATTTTAAACATCTTTATTACTCCTTGTTATTAATATTTACGAGAATCTAACCACGAGCTACTAAAAAGGCTTTGGTTATCAAAAACTTCACTCCCCTCTTTGGCATCTAGATTAGAGTTTTTCCTTAATTCAATTTCATATAGCTCTCTTAATTCTTTTTGGAGAGTATTCTCTACACTAAAATTAAAAGATAGCTCTAAGGCAAGTTTTAACACTATTAAATATACTAAGTTCAGTGGAAGATTTTCTACATCTATGTTCGCTAAATAGGTTAGCTGAACCGAGGAAGAGTTAGCATATAGAGTATTACCCTGCCTTAGATAATCGCTATTGTTATCTACATTTAAAATTCTTAAACAATCGCTTGGTAAAGCAAATTCATATTGGTAAGAATTTTTTTTGAGGCTATCTTTATTATAAAAATTACTTAAAACTATAGTTTTTAAACAAACCTTCCAAATATTAGAAGATAAAACCTCTGCTTTAACCATATCGTACAAAAACTTGCACTGTATTGCCTCAGCTGTAGTTTCTTCTAGTGAATTTATATGATTAAGTTTTAAAAAACTTAAAGCTCTATTGCATACTTTTATATCGCTATATATCATGATTTTAATCTACCTTTAATCCGCTATATAAAGCACATAGCCATTTATAAGATTATCTTTAGTGAAATCTATAGAAGATTTTAAAGCAATGTACTTTTCTACATTAGCTGTCTCTATTGGAGCAACCACCTTGTTAATATAAAGCACCATGCTATCACCATTGGCAAAAGCTATGCCGGTTTTAAGATTAGCACTTTTAACAATGCTGTATCCTCCTTTAATATTATTGTATAGAATATCTTCTAATATTAAAGAAAAGGTATCGGTATCAGTACCCTCTTTAACTACTAAACCGATTTGTAAAATACGGCAATTAGTTTTAGGTAGTTTTACCAGTAGAATATCTTCATCTACCACTGTTTCTTTATTAGCAAAATTTACATCAAAGGCTAAAATTCTGATTTTACCTTGCGAGTTAATCGCCTCGTTTTTAATTGGTGGTAGAGCATTTTCATTATTAATTTGATTACTTTGTAGCATATTTTTTCTCCTTTTATTCTTTAACTAAAATACTTACAACTTTTTTCTCATCCATTCTTGTTGCTCCACAAGAAATAGAAGCATAAACTTGCTTTGCCATTCTTTTATCTAACCTTACACTAATATCGGTTTTAATATCGCCGTTGGTTGCCATTAAAATACCGCTTTTAGCAAAGCAAAAGATATTTCTTGTATTGTTTTCAAATGGTAAAAGTTGTGAAGATATTCTTTTAAAAGTAAAGCCCATAAAGGTATTAACTTTACCTTCTACTAAGGCTTTAACAGTGTTATAATCTTCTGAGGTAACTTCAACGGTTTTTAGTAAATCGCTGATTTGCTTAGAACTAACCACACAATATTGTTCTTCATCATCATCCACATCGGCATCATCTAGCATTTGTCTTGCTATTCTTAGTTTTTCTAAGGTCAGACCACTTGCCGATGGAGTTGAATTATCTTCAGTATAATCTACTGCAATAATTTGGGAAGCTGGTAGTGCTATTTTAGTTTCACCACGACTACCACAATAAGCAGCTCCTAGTGCAGCCTCTATAATTCTTTGATCTTTTTTTCTTCCCAAAGCATAGGCTGCATTAAGAGCATAGGCAGAGCTGGGATCGCTTAAAAATTTTAGCTGATCGTCTCTATCTATAAGATCTCCTCAGTCGGAACTAACTAAAGCTACCATTCTTCTATCGTAGTTGGTTTTAACTAAAGGGGTATCTGAATGGCGATTTACCACATCAACAGCTTCGGTTGGGGCGATTTGATCGTAATAATATCTTTCAGTTGTTTGCTCTTCTTCTCGCACACAAGAAGATAGCTTTGACCCTTTTTGTTGCATATTTAGGCTAACTGCATAGTTGTAGCCTTCTTTTAAAACTATATCAATTGTACTCAATTTTTTTCTCCTTTATTGTTGACAATTTATTGTTGTTTAAAATTATTTGGTTAAAATTTTAATTAACCTATTTTTATTATAATTATTGCTCTACTTTAAATATCTTGCCTTATGTAAAGCATGATTAATCCCGTAAATTTCTTGCTTAAAATCATTACCATTAAGAGTATAAATTATGCTTTCCACAGCATAGGTATCATCTTTATAGGTAAAAATATCTCCCACATTTAAACTACCGTTGAATTTACTATCCATTTGGATATACTTAAAATTCTTCTCAGTAGTATTAACTTCTACTTTCATTAAATTGGGTGTGAGCTTAGGCTCAGATTCAAAATCTACAAAATTTATTCTATCCTCTAAAATTGCAAAATATGGTAGGCTAAGGTTCTCTTTAAGGGTTTCTAACTTTTCTAAGTGATTTCCTTGTAAAATAATATCTTCTTTTACTTTCATGTTTAAATTACAAGGAATACTAGAGGTTAGATTATCTCCTTTACTTAATAAATTAATATTATCTAAAAACCCACTATCTAACTTGGCATCAACCTTAAGAATTACCTGATTATCATTTCCTTCTAAATATAAAGCTGTTGCTTTGCCTTTAAAGATAGAGCAATTTTCAATAAAAATCTCAATATCTATGTTATTTAAATCTTGCTCGTATAATAAATTGTATAAAGCAATATTAACAAAAACTTCTTTTTCTTTAACTACTTCAAAATCAAATTTATGCTTGTAGATACTATTGTTTATAAATAAACCTAGATTGAGAATATTACTCATATTTATTACCTCCTTTATATTATTTTACTAATTATTTTTATAATCATGAGTTTTTAGGATTTTTTTAGTTAATATTAGGAAGTTTTACCCGAAGTGTATAATCAATACATGAGGGTAAAAATGACAACATATTAACTAAAAAAAGACAAAAACTTACCTACCCGTTAGCGATTATTTCGTTTAACCTGTTTATTTGAGACAACACATCTTTATGCCTTATATTTCCTTTATTGTTTAGGGCTTCTAGTATATCTTTTTGCGAAGTCATTTTTAGGCGAAGTTTTTTAGCTTCACTTGGTGAAAGGCTAAAATCATTCCAATTGCTTGAAACTATTTCGTCTTCCGATAACAACTTCCCTAGATCTACCATTTTATTTAAAAAGACTATCTCGTTAAAATCGCCGGTTTGGGTTTCTTCATCTAGACCTATCCATGCTAAACCTCTTTTACTGAGAAGGAGATTTTTATCTAAATCTTCGCCCCATAGATTTTCTAACTTTTGCAAGATTAAATCTAAATCATTATCTTGATTATTTAAATTTTCTTCATTTTGTGTATTAGTATTAGTATCATTTTCCATTTTTTCCTCCTTATTTTTTAAAATTATCACTTTGTAAAAATTGTAGAACTGTACTTAAATCTAAATCTGCCATTTCTAAAATATGTAAAAATACATCTCTACTGCCTTCATTAAAAGCAGTTTGGTGAGGGTCTTTTGCTACAAAAGACGAGGAAGTAAAATTACAATAATTAGCTAAATCTTTTAAAACTATTATTGACCTACTGTCTTCTAAATTAAATAACTCCTCTCAAGCGATAGTTGCTTCCCTCGCTTTTTCTTTACCAAAAACTGCAAATAACCATTTAAATCCGTTTTTCATAATATTAATCTCCTTATATTAAATTGTTAATTTTGAGGGTTTTGGAGAATTCTATTAGGAGAGTTAGCACGAAGTGTATGAATAATACATGAGTGCTAAATCAACGACATAGAAACTCCAAAAGACCAAAACTACTTTAGTATTGAACTTGGTATCCCATTAGCCTGAGAAACCAACTTCAACATTTCATCCCAATTAAGTGAATTCACCACATCAGGATTGAAATTTCTTATTTTATCAACCATCGCATTTAGTTGAAATAAACCATTACTTTCTTGAATTTTTTGATAACGATTCCAAGAGTTCATAAACTCTACTTCAAAATCAATATCCTCAAATTTAATTTTACTTGGCAATTTAGGTAAAAGATTCAAACGATACATAATCCCTAGTTGCCTTATTAACAGCGGATATAAAAACTCCCCTTGAATTCTTGAAACTTTTGAACCTAAAATTCTTAATTTTTGTTCATTTGTTGCGACAACTTCTGTCGCTGTAGCATTACTAGCATAAGCATATACCAGAAGCGAAGTATAAAAAGCCTCTTTAATAGTATTTCGTCTTTGATCTATTAGCTCATAGGCATGAGACAAATCGCCACCTAAAGTTAATGGTCGTAAAAGCTGATTACCTGTTAGTGGATCTATCCCACCATAAATAACTCCTCCTGGTGTAGCTTTTATTCCTTGTACCGAAGCCTCTGACGGTGCTAAAATTGGTGGATCTACCTGCTTTTGTGCTGAAACTAACATGGTTTTACTCATAGCATTAATCATTTTAATATCGGCAAGGACGGTCATCGCTGGGCTTTGCCCGTAAGAATTTTGCGAATTAGTGTACCATCTTGCTATCATATAAGGAAATTCATAATGCCCTGATTTTAAAATTACCTGTGCTGTTTGCATATCTATATAAAAAGACGAATACTTCATTCCTTTTAGTTGAGTATGCTTATCGGCAAAATATCTTGTTGGTAAACACAAATGAATAAAGCTAAATAGCTCTTGAGAATCCTCTGCATAAGCCTTTAAAATTTCTGGCGAGAGTTTTTCAACTCCAAACATTTCTATACAAGAAGTTGCATTAAGGCTGAGTTTTCTTAAAACTGTATCATTATCTTTATAAACACTATGTAAATAAGTATTACTAAGGCTCAGCGATTGATAATTAATAGAATTATCTTCTAAATTCTCGGAAAGATAAAATACCGCTGTACCATAGCAGACTAAATCGGTATAAAATTCGTAAGATTTATGATAAAAACCCTGTTTAGGATTATTTAACATTGCTTTCATAGCTAAATTTACTTCAATTAACCAATCTTTTAAAGTATCTAGATTTTCATCGGATTTTTGCTTAATATTAAACCAGTTTAACGAACTGTTAGAAATTAAAGACCAAATACCCGCTACTAAATATTCGGCGGCAATAACAGCGGTGGAATCGTAAACATCATTAAGGTTTTTACCATTATCGCCTTTTTGCGGTAAAACAAAATTCCCCACTTGTTGCCATAGTTTTTCTAGCGGATACCTTTGGTTGGATAGCTTTTCTAGTAAGTTTATACTCCAGTTAGCAATTTCATTTTGGGGAACCTTTGATTCTTTAGCTTTATTATTGCCGTTATTAGATATTCCGTATTTATAAAAATCACCTACTATGCTGTTATTTTTTGTTTTAATTGTTTTACTCATTAGCCTACTCTTTTTAAATTTTTTATTATTTTATTTATTTCTATCGGATTCTTTATAAGTATATATTAACACACTTGTTTATACCTGTCAAGCATAATTTAAAAATATTTACCAAACAAATGGATTAAATTCTTCTTTACTCATTTGAATCTCTATCTTCCTTTCACCAGCAAAGGTTAAAGCACAGGCATCACCACCATCGGGAGAGGCTTTTAATCTTTTTTTTATTTCATCTTTAGATTCTATTTTAAGTTGACCTAAAGAGTTATAAGAATATTCTATATTACTTATCTGTTGTAATAAAGTATCATCAAAAACAATATAGCCATCTTTTTTAATAAATTCTGCTAATTCTCCCCACATTTGATCTCTGCGATTATAATATTTCATAGAATCAAGAGCTTTACCGTTAAAATGAACCAACTCTAATATATGCTTAGGAAATAATTCACAAAGGCGATCGTAAACACCTACACCACCACCGCCAACATCTATGCATACCTTAATTGGATTGAGTTTTTCTATATGTTTTTTAAGAATCCCTGCTAATTCCATTGTGTCTTCAGTATTAATTTTTTCATTAACATTAAAACCCAGATAATTACCACATCTATCAATAATTCAAGAAGAATCCTTGCCACCAAATGCCACATCAACCCCTAATATTATTGGTTCTCATCTTTGAGATAATCTAAAATCTTCTTTAATTTCCTCATGTTCTGCCTGCTGAAGAAAATTTTTCTGTAAAGATTTTGCTAATAGTTTATGAAAAGGAATCAACTTATTGTTAGAATCTTTCATAAAAGCCTCGTGAATGGTGGCAGGAAATTCTCTATGGAATCTATTACTTGGCTTACTTATATCCTCTAAATTATTAGCACATAAGTTTTGATTTTTAAGATAAGCCCAAGTTAGCTGTTCGCGAGATAATTTATGAAGTTTTTGATATTCTAGCCAATCGTAAGAGAAATCAATCTTATTCGCAGATACATATTCGCTATGCCAATACCACGGCAAAAATATTAACTCATATTCGCTTTTTTCTCTGCTTGCCTCCATACACATATTATAAAACAAACCATTTGCCCCGTTAGAAGTACTTTCTAGAATCACCTCTGTATTTTGGTTATCTGGCACCGACATTAAAATAGAAGAAAGATGATTATCAGAGTTTTTCCAAAAAGATACCTCAGAACCGTGAAAAAATTGAATAGTATCCGACCGCCCTACCTCAAGTCCACCCGCAGTTGCAAAAGCATAAGAGCTATTAATATTTTGAAAATTAATATGTTTATAATTACTCATTAAAGTTTTTTTTGGTAGTAAATGACATGGGCTGTTTTTGTAATATCTTTTTATCATATCAAAAATATTATTAGTAGCTTGCTGGTGATGGCACATCACTAAGCCTTTAGCCCCACGATTTAAAATAATATAATGATAACATCTTGAGCTAACATAGGTAGTAGCTCCGATTTGCCTACCTTTTAAAATTAAAGCTCTAACCTTACCCTTATTCTTTTTTTGTTGCTGGAGTTGTTCATGAATATATTTTTGTTCTTTGTTTAAAGCCAACTTTGATATGGTATTTTCTTTACCTCTAATAGATAGGAATGTTTTTGCAAATGCCTGAAAATTTTTATTACTATAATTCATAACATCTGCCTTGCTAGCTTTTGTCATAATTTTATTTTGCCTTCTTTATTTATTTTTTTATTATTGTGGTAATAATTTTTTTTCTATTACTTTTAACAAATCTTTTATTGCACTTTCTAGTTGTATATTTTAATCATCATTATTTTCCATAAGCTGCTTGAGTATTTCATCGTAATCATCTTCATCATTATTTTGCTTACTATTTTTTAAATATTGTAAATCTTTTTTAATTTTGTATAGAGTTGCTAAGGCTCTAATGTTATTAATATACATTTTATCTCCATCTATGGATTTCATTGGAAATACATTTTTAATTTCACTGATTCTTCATAATGTTGTTTCTATTATTTCTTCTATCTTTTCTTCATTAGAAGCCTGTATTTCTTGCTTATTACCATTTAGTAAATATTTTTTATCTTCAAATTTTTCTAATTTCATTTTATTTTTTGTATCCTATTTTTATTCTTTTTAAGCATTATATAATTACACAATCTTGTGTTTATACACAAAAAGTATAACATTATTCTAATTTTGTCAAGATATTTTTTTATCCCTAACAAAACCTAGAAAATTTTAAGCAATAATTTAATAATTTCCCTTGAAATTCAAAATTTTTCATACTAATATTAAAGTAAGTATTCTTGTGGTATTTCATAAACAACAACTACAACATTTAACTATAAAAATCCTAAAGGAATTGGTATGTGGCTACTTGCAGTTTTAATATGCTTATGGTTTGTTTTATCTGGATATTTCACAATACTACCACTTATTCCTGGCTTAATTTTTATTGTTTTAGGGTTTTTCCTATATCAAAAGGCTCGTAAAGATGCTAATTTTAAAGAAATTTTTTCGGCAAAACCTTCTAAGTTTTTTTCTTATGTGTTTTTTATGGCAAAAGAAGTTTTACTTTCTAACTTATATGTAGCTGGAGTAATTTTAAAAAATAATCCAAGCCCACAAGTTTTTTCTATAAAAAATAATTTTAAAACTCATTATGGTACTACTATTTTTGCCAATTCTACTACTATTACACCAAGTACTATAACTCTAAAAGCCTCTGAGAATGAATTTATCATCCATGCTTTAACTTATGAAGCTAAAGATGATTGCCTTAAATTAGCCGTTTATAATAAAATTTTACAATTAGAAAAATCTCCTCAAAAATATCCACAAAAAGAGGAAAACTAATATACATGATAGACACCAAAATTATTTTATTTTTTTCCTTAATATGTATTACTTTGTTAATTATCGCTTTGATATTTTTATTTTTTAGATCAAAAACTATTTATGAGAAAATCCAAATTATCGGACCATTTAACAACTTAGGAGCAATTTTTATCGCTGTATACTTTTACTATATGGATAAACCACAATATATAGACCTTGCTCTTGTATATGCTATCTTAAGTTTTATAAGTATTTTAGGGTTAAAAAAATATTTTGAATTAGCTACAAAAAAGAAAGAGTAAAATCATGAATTTAATATCAATATTTACCTTTGCCCAAGAAACTTTATTTAGTATTTTTTTACTACTTGGCTTAATTTTCTGCTTTTTAGGAGTATTAGGATTATTTCGTTTTAAAGATATTTACTCTAAACAACATGCTTTAGGGCTAATTGATACCATAGGTATTTTCTTTATTTGTATTGCTTTAGCTATTAACTCTGGCATCGCTTTAGTAAGTTTTAAACCGATTATTTTATCTTTATTAATTACTTTTATTAGTGCTCCTTCTTGTTATGCTCTTATGCAAATTTTTATTCACAGAAAGCAAGATAAAACTTTAGAAGAAATTGAGGAAAAAAGGTAGTTAAATGTACGATACTCTTTTAATATTATTTTTATTATTGCTTGGTTTTTCGGTTATTGCTTTAATGTTGGTTAATGACTTATTTGTTTTAATTTTAATCACTGGTTTAATCTCGGTATTAACTGGAATCATCTACATACTTTTTGATGCTGTAGATGTAGCTTTAACCGAAATTGCTGTGGGGGCAGGAATATCTACCATATTATTTTTAATTACCATGAGTTTAACTAAGGCTTATCATATTGATGGGTATAATCCTATCCAAAGATTCTCTAGGATTGCTCCGGTTAATCTTATTAATGCTGGTTTACTATTAGTAGTTTTTTTATTAATTTTAGATGCTCTTTCTTATGCTCCAATTTTTGGTAATATGGATACTCCAGCAAATTCTAGCATTATTTACAAAGTATACACTAAAACCAGTTATGAAACCTTTGATGTACAAAACAGTGTAACCATGATTTTAGGAGCTTTTAGGGGCTATGATACTCTAGGAGAGGCTATCGTAATTTTAACTGGGGCAATCGGTACTTACTTAGTTATGCAAATTGATAAACTAGAAAAATCTGAGGAAATCTCAGAAAATACTAGTTCTAAAAATGAAACACCTAAAGACTATGTAATAAGTGCAACAATATTTACTCTAATGCCGATACTTTTACTATTTGCTTTTTACATCCAATTTCATGGTGATTTTGGACCAGGTGGCGGTTTTCAATCGGGAGTAATGATAGCAGCATCTTATTTTTTAATCATATTATACTTTGGCAAAACCATCGCTAATAAATTTATAGATATAAAATACTTAGTATTTTTAGCAGCACTAGGAGTTTTAATATTTAGTATTACTGGACTTGTTGGAATGTTATTAGGCGGAAAATACTTAGATTATTCGGTACTAGCAAGTAATACATCAAGTGGTTATCATCTTGGTTTATTCTCTATTGAATTAGGAGTAGGAACTACCGTATTTGCTGCAACTGCTATAATTATTAGCCAGTTTTATGGCAAGTTGAAAAATTAGGAATAAGTTTTATGCACTATTTTATGAATATACTTTCAAACTATCCTTATATTTTTGCGGTAGCTATGATAATAATTGGTATTTATATTTTGATGATTGAGAAAAATCTCATAAAAAAAGTTATCGGCATGAATTTAATGCAGGGTGGGATAATTCTTTTTTTCGTAGCTATTTCTAAAATTAGAGGGGGTATTCCCCCTATTTATGATATAGAAAAAAATCAAGAAGTTATTTATTCTAACCCTCTTCCTCATGTTTTAATGCTAACTGCTATTGTGGTAGGAGTTGCGGTAACAGCAGTTGCCTGTGCTTTAATTTATATTATTTATAAAAATTATGGCACAATTAATGAAGCTGAGCTTAGCATTATTAACGAAAAAGAAGATAACGATCACATCCTAACCGATTAGCTAAAAATAATTTAAGTGAGAAGTATGTAAATGGGTATTTTACAGTATAGTTTTTTAGTCCCTTTAATAGTAATTATCCCTATTATTGTGGCAGTTGTTTTAGTATTTGTTAAAAATACCTATGTTTCTTGGTTTGCTACTTTTTTAACCACTCTTGTTGTAATGGCTATAACCTCTTTTATTTTAATTAAAGGGCAATTTGTTACAGTTAGTTATAATTTCGGCAACTTTATTCCACCTTTTGGGATTGAATATGAAATTGATATATTAACTATTTTCTTTTTATTTTTAATTTCAGCAGTAGGGTTTTTAACAGCTCTTTGGTCTAAAGGGAATATCTTAAGCGAGGTAGGTGATAAGAATGCTAATTTCTTTAGTTCTATATTTTTATTATACTATGCTGGATCACTAGGTATTGTTATAACTAATGATCTTTTTAACTTATTTGTCTTTTTAGAAATATCATCCATTGCTTCTTGTATTTTAGTGGCAATGGGTAGAAGAAAAAATGCGGTGTTAGCTGCTTTTGATTCTTTAATTATAGGAAGCATCTCTGCTTCATTTTATCTTTTTGGAGTAGGAATTTTATATCTGCTTTTTTGCACATTAAATGCTAACGATTTAGTATTACAAATTAGTAAATATCCAATGACTCCCACTTTAGTTTTAGCAATTGTAATGCTTTCTGTAGGGATTTTAGTAAAATTTGCCATATTTCCTGTATTATGGTGGATGCCACAAACTTATCAAAGTTCTCCCTCAGCTTTATCTGCATTTTTAGCAGGAACTTCTGTAAATATCGCTCTTTATATATTTATTAAAATAATTTTTATGGTAGTAGCAAGAGGAGTACATATAAGTTTAGACCATTACTTTGAGCTTCTGTTAATTGTAGCCGTATTAAGTATGTTTGTAGGTGGAATTTTAGCCCTAAAGCAAGATAACCTAAAACTTTTACTAGCTTTTTCTTCCGTATCGCAAATGGGAGCAATTATGGTTGGAGTAGCTTTATTTAATTTTTATGGGATGTCTTCAGCTTTATTTTTGGCAATCGCCCATGCTTTTATTAAAACAGGATTATTCTTATGTGTAGGTAATCTTATTTATATGTTTGGTACAGAAAAACTCAGTGAATTACGAGGCTTTGGCAGAAAAGCTCCCTTTACTTATTTTGCTATTATATTTTTATGTTTATCTTTAGCTGCCTTACCTGGTACTTCTTTATTCTGGGGGAAATTTTATTTGTTAATGTCTACCATCCAATCAGATAATTGGTTTTTAATTGTTTCGGTGGTTTTGGCTTCGGTTTTATCTTTCATGTATTCTTGGAAGATTATTTCACAACTTTGGATTGCTAAAGATAACTCAGTACATTTAATTGTAATGCATAAAAAAACTCCGCTTTATATGAATTTAGCAATTACCATTGTAATTATAATAAACATTTATTTAACGATTTTTCCAAATATCACCTATTATTTTGTAGAGCAAATAATTAACTTAAATATTGTCTCAAAAGGATAAACTTTATGACTTTATCGTACCTACTAATCTTAATTATTTTAATTCCTTTTTTTAGCTTTTTAACCTCTTTTAGATTAAAAAGGTATCCTAATGTTCGGGAAGGGGTAAATATAGCATTTGCTTTTATCAACTTTATTTTAAGCATAGTTGCTTACAATAAATTTTCAGGTGGAGAACTTGCTTCTTTCCGATTTATTACTCTTAATCAGCCTATTTATCTAGGTTTTTATGCCGAGAAAATTTCTATGATTTTTGCCCTAATGGTAAATTTTTTATGGATAATTAGTATATTTTACTCAATGGGCTATATGCGAGGCAATAAAGAAAAACATCAGAGTCGCTTTTTTGCATTTTTTTCGTTATCAATATGTTTTACCTTAGGGATTGCCTTTTCTAGCAATCTTTTAACAACTTTTTTATTTTATGAGGCTTTAACCTTAGCAACCTTTCCTTTGGTAGCACATAATATTAATGATGAAAATAGATCTAATGTTAAGGTTTATCTTGGAGTTTTAATTATTACCTCATTAATTTTATTTTTACCAGCAATTATCGGAACTTTAGTATATTTAGGAAGCATAGACTACACACTGGGCGGATTATTTATCCAGCAAGAAAGTACGAATATCTATGTGGTATTGTCTCTTTTATTATTATTTATTTTTGGTATTGCTAAAGCTGGGGTTATGCCCGTTCATAAATGGCTACCTGCAGCGATGGTTGCCCCTACTCCAGTGAGTGCTTTATTACATGCTGTTGCTGTTGTTAAAAGCGGGGTTTTTATTTTAATTAAAATTGTAGTTTATATTTTTGGGATAGATTATTTAAATGTAATTCTGCAAAAGCTCTTTGCTATAAACTGGATACTTGTTATTCCTTGTATTACAATTATTTTAGCCTCACTAATTGCTCTGTCGCAAGATAACCTTAAAAAAATGTTAGCTTATTCTACCGTATCTCAGCTTTCTTATATTGTATTAGGAGTTTTATTATTAACTAATGCTGGGATTATTTCCTCAATTACTAATATTTTGGCTCATGCTGTTGCGAAAATCACTCTATTTTTTGCAGCTGGTGCAATTTATGTTATCGCCCATAAAACTAAAATTTCTGAACTTTCGGGAATTGGTAGAAAAATGCCAATAACTATGACAGCCTTTAGTATTGCCGCCCTTTCTATGATTGGATTTCCTTTAACTGGTGGATTTATTGCTAAATGGTTTTTACTAAAAGGAATTTGGGAATCTTCGCAACATTGGGTACTTTTTGTAATAATAATTTCTACGGTTTTAAATGCTTTATACTTTTTACCGATAATTTTTAAAGCCTTTTTTGAAAAATATCATGAAGATGAAGATGATAATCACGAAGGAGATACTACTAAAAAATCCCTTCACATGGATATAGCTATGATAGCCTCCGCTACTTGTGTAATATTGCTATATATATATTCCGATAGCTTTATAAAAATTTTAATAAAATAAACGAGATAAGTAATGGTTTTAACAAGTTTAATACTTCCTTTATTAGTAATTTCCTTAGGATTAATAACCCTTAAGAGTAAAAAATATTCGTTTCTTTTCGCAATTTTAGCAATTATCATTACAATTATTTTTGTGGTATCTTATACTATTGCTGATAGTTATAACAATATTGCTTTTTTAAGTGATTTTATTTATCCCCATTATTCTATGGTAATCCTTTTTAGCATTAGTTTTATTTTAGGAATGTCTTTTGTGCTAGCCCAAAATACAATCAACTATCGTGAGCTTGGTATTATAATTATTTACTTTGCTTTTTCTATGGGGATTTTATTTTCAAATAGCTTTGTAGACCTTATAATTTATTGGGAATTAACCTCGCTTAGTGCTACTTTAGTAATTTTACAGTCTGCCCATCCTAATAAAAAATATGTGGCTTTAAAATATTTTGTAATTCATAGCCTTAGCGGAGTTATGATAATTGCAGGAGCTACTGATTTTGTAAGAGCTTTTTATACCGATAGTTTCCCACTTGAAAATTCTTTAAATGTTTATAATTTAGGTAATTTATTAATCTTAGGAGGAATCCTTATAAATCTTGCTTTACCGCCTTTTTCATCTTGGCTGGTAGATGGATACTCTAAATGTTCCCCTAATGCTTCTATATTTTTGTCCATATTTACCACCAAAGCTGCTATTTTTATCTTATTTAAGCTGTTTTATGGCTCAGACTTATTAATTTATATTGGTATATTTATTGCCTTATATGGTTTAATATTTTCACTATTTGAATCTTCTTTAAGGAGGATTCTCTCTATGGCAATTATTCATCAATTAGGAATTATGACTATAGGGATTGCCTCATTAAAAACTTTTGAGGGATTTTTTATCGCTTATATCTTTGTGGATGTTTTATATAAGCTAATGGCTTTTATGCTAGCAGCTATTTTAATTAAAAGATATAACACCGATAATATTTACGAGCTAAAAAACTCTATTAATTTAAAATCTGTCTTAGGAATAGCTTTACTTATATGCTCGCTACAAGCTGTTGGATTACCTTTAACTGGCGGATTTATCGTAAAAACTTATATTTCTTCTACTATAGAATTACTTAATGAGGGATGGTTAAACTATGTAGTTATGTTTTTATTTGCAGGAGTCGCCTTAAATATTGGGGTAAAAATCCCGTATTATTTAATTAACTTTAAAAATACCTCCCGTAAAATTATTTTAGAAAATAGTTATTCTAAAAATATAACTCTACTTATAACTATTGTTCTTTTACAAACTGTTTTTATATTAAACGGAGCAAACTACTTTAGTTTTGATTATGTCTTACATTCATTAGAAATTACTACTCTTGGCGTTTTTCTATTTATCCTTAGTGTATTTTTAATTAATACTAAAGAAAATAAAATTAGAGTTAAAATTGATAACTTTAAAGATCTATGTATAGAGGCTTCATATTATACCATAAGCATTATAACTAGCGATAAACCAATGATAGCTATCCATAGATACTTTGATATTTGGTCGCAAAGGGTTTCTAAAGTAATTAAGGTTACTACTAACCTTTCTATGAGATATATGATAACCTGCATTATGATTTTCACCATCCTTTTATACCTCGCCTTAAGATACCACCAAATTACTTGGTAATGATTATTGGTGTAAGTATTGGATAAAAATCAATTTATCCTAAGAATCTAAATGTTTTGTGGCTTGATATAATAAAACATCAAGCCACAATTATTATAAATAGTGCAAAAATAATATTATTTATAAAAATGAATTTTGAGTATCTTTGAGAAAAGTTAATAGTGTGAGTCTTATATTAGGAGCTGTACTGTGAAATGTATTTAACATACATGAGGAGTACAGCGACAACATAGAAGACCACAATATTCATTTTTTCTAAAGTTTTGAGGATTTTTGAGAATTCTATGGGGCGGTTTACTGTGAAGTGTATGATTAATACATGAGCAGTAAACCAATGATATAGAAACTCAAAAAGACCAAAATTTACAAAATGTAGAGGAAGGTTGGGATGATATTCCCATTCTGCAACCACAACAATGCTAAAATAACAATTGCGGCAAAAAAGAATAACGAAGCATCTATCATTGTTTTTAGAACTACTTTATAGTTTACTTCTATATACTCTTCACTTTTCCAAAGTTTTAGTTTTGGAAAAAATCTTGGAGTACCTGAATTTAGGTAATCGGTATATTCTTTTCCAAATTTTTTGGAAAGGAATTTTTCTTCATAAGAAATTACTTGATAGTAATAGAAGCTAAAAAATACTATTAATAGCACTAGTACTAATAAGCTAGAATAGATTAACCCTATGCCGATAATTCCTAAAAAAGAAAAGAAATATAAAGGGTTTCTTGATATTGAATAAATACCTTCGCTTACTACACTTCTGCCTCTTTTATCGCTCATAAAGATACTCGCAAAAGTTCTTCCTAAAATACAAACAAGCACTAAAAATAATCCTAATATTAGCATTGGATTATAAAAAGATCCATATTGTAATACGGGCTGTGAAAACAGCATAAATAAAGCTAATATAATTCCTGCGATTCTTGAGATTATTAACCTATATTTTGCAAAAAACATTGTATTAGAAAATCCTTTATTTTTTTATTTATATAATTATACTACTATAGTAATATACATATTAATGTATTATTTTTCAATAAATTAAATGAGGTCAAGCATGAAATTAATTAATACTGTGGTTTTTTCACTTATTATAATACTAAATATGGGATTTTCTCAGGCAAAAGCTCAAGACAATGTAGAACAACTTGCCCTATTAAATACTGCAGTAAAAGTTGAGGTTGATGAAACTCGTTTTCTTCCTTATAATGCTGGTGGAATTATAGATGGATTTTTACAAAATGGTTTTGAAATATCTAATAAAAATTCAGCGAAAGATCCTTTTTTGATGTTAAATCAAAAAGATAGCTCAGATATTGGTATAAGAATTTATGCAAAATCGCAAATGTCTCCTGTTAATGGAATTTTTATATTAGTAAATCTTAATGAAAACACTATGAATACTGGTTCTGACAAAAATAAAAGACCACTTAATGATGAAACTTTTAATAGCTTAAAAGCCGCATTACCTAACTTAGGTTGCCAACATAATGCTGATTTTTTAAGAAGCGGTTTTATTTGTAATAATGAATACGAAGTACTTTACTCAGTAAATACTGATAACTTTGACGGTTTAAGAAAGTTTTTTGGTATAGGAAAACGTGCTGAATTGCTTATATCAATTGTCCCTGTAAATAGATAAAAGTTTATAAATTATATTAATTAAAAAGGATACTTGTATTAATTTATAAGTATCCTTTTTCTATAAGTACTTTATATTTTCTGCCTAATTAGATATTTGAGATAGTATTTCTTTTATTGCAGGGAATTGTTTAAGTTTCCATAAATTACACTTTAAAACTATGCAAAGCCTTAAACTTTGATTCTAGCGAGCAAGTAAGATAAACAGGTTTGAAAATCAATAACACAATGCCTTTATTTACTCTTTAGGAGTGGCTACAGTATTTTCTTTAGAATCATTATTTTCGGCTGGGATTTTTTTAGTTTTAAATCTTCTGCCTAATTCTTCTACATTCATTGGCATTCTATCTTTACTACTTAGCCTAAATCCCATTAAAAAAGATACACTGCTAGCTTTAAAGGTTCGGCTAGAATAATTACTAGTACCTGAACACATTCCGCTTTGCATATCGCAATTAACATTTGATTGTAAAGATTCTTGTTCTAACATTCTAACCTTATATTCAACGGCTAAATAGTATCTTTTATAGGTATACTGTAGCCCCATTGCATAAAAGTTATTGCCATAAAAAATAGTATCATCTCTTGTAAAGTCTCTACTACCATAGGGATTATCGGTAGCAATATTTTCGTAATTATTATATATGGAAGTCCTTAGTTGCCCTACTCTACCATAAGGTGCAATTGAAGAATTTTCATTAATATAATAATTATATTTTAAAAGTAAATAAATAGGAGTTTCTTTTACCTCTGGTTTATAATCGGTAAAATAATTTGGACGAATCTCCTCACCATACGAAGCTACTTTAGTTTTAGAAGCATAAGTTCCAAAACCAAATTCTAAGCCATTATTAAATTCGTAAGAAAAATCTACACCAAAGAAAGGTTTAGTAGCTGAGCCAAATTCCCTACCGTAATCTACTCCCATAAATGGTGAAAATTTTAAAGCATTTGCCGATAAACTAACTGCTGAAAATATCGCTATTAATAAAATAAATAAATTCTTCATAAAAATCCATACTAAAAAATATCATAACTAAAATATATAGTAAGAAATTTAAAATAAAAAACGAATCTTTATTTTAAGCTATATTGTTTTAAGTTTAGAATAAATCTATCCGATACGAAACATTTAGCCCGATGTAATGATTACTTCTATTGTAAGAATTTTTTATAGTTTGGTTAGTTGTTTCATTAACTAAAGATAAATTTTGCTTAAAACTAACATTACGATACTCTAAAGAAATTACAATATTATCTAGGTCGTATCCTAATGTGGTGGCAAAAAAGCTCATTCTGGTAAATTCATTATCATATCTTAAAACAGGAGCTTGCTCGCCCTCTGGAACTGAGGCAAAAAGAGAGCCACTTTGGGTTCTATCTCTAGGTAATAAGTAGTAAGATCCAAATTTAACTGCTGCTACCAGCCAACCATCTTCAAATAAGTCAAAATTATATCTTAACACCCCATAATATGGTATAGCATTAGACTTAGCACGAGTGATTACAAAGCTAGATAACTCGCCATTTTCGGCATAGAAATCTTCATTTCTAGTTTGAGTCATGTGCTGCCTGTGGAAACCTAAGCCAACCCCAAATTCAAATTGGTTAAATATTAGGTAAGTCATCTCTGCTTGAATCGCCGTTTTTAAACTTACCTTATTATCAACAATCCCTGCCATACTAGTAAAAGATGGATTAAATACAAAACCACGATCATCAGCTTTTAAAAATGCGGGCATAAAAAAAGCTATAATAATACATATAACAAACCTAGCCATAAAATACCCTCGTGTATATCATAGTTTTATAAAGAAAAAGATTTAAGGAAAAAGAGGAAAGATTATTCCTCTTCTCCTTTTTTATTAGTATTTAAAAAGAATCCAATTCCTCTATAACCAGTATTTGGAGATACTCCCTCTTTAACAGTATATTTTTGTTGCGATGGGAAAGTTTCTCTAATAATTGTTAAGAGCTTAGTTAAATCTTCATCAGGAATTCTATTAGTTAAAAGACCAAATCTTGTTAAGTTTCCTAAGGCATCAAAAACCAGTTCAACCTGAAGATCTTGGGTTCTGTTGAATCCTGTTAATGTAATATTATTAGCTTGATCTTTTTTAGAATCAAGATTTATTAACATATAGTTATTAAGACTTTCTTCTTCTAACCTTATGTTAAAAGTTCTTAGAAAATCGTTTTGACTATAAATAATCGGAGAATTACCACAGGCAGACAATAAAGACATTGCCCCTAAAATAATAAACAAAGCTATTTTTTTCATCAATAAAATCCTTATTATACCGTTATAATTTTAGCATAAAAATAATAGAAATCTAGTAATTATTTTTGGATAATAATAAGTATATTAGCAACAATATAATTACTTATTTATGTGTTGAAAAGTAATTATTTTTTTGTTATACTGAATGAAGTTTAGAGTATTTATCCTATGGCGAGCGTAGCTCAGTTGGTTAGAGCACCTGATTGTGGTTCAGGGGGTCGGGAGTTCGAATCTCCTCGCCCGCCCCAGTAAATCTTATATTTTTTATCTTTTTTATATCTAAAAAAACATACTATGACTTAAAATATGACCTGAATAAGACGGAGTTGTACTAGGAAGGTAAAATTAAGGTTTTAAAATAAGAGTATTTTTATCCATAAAATCTATAGATAATCTATACTTAGAATCAATAATAAGGGTTTTAATTTCTTTTTGGAATTTACGAGAAAATAAATAAAGACTACTAGCTAAATACTTTACTTTTTCTAATAAAGAAAGGTTTTCTACATTTAAATGATCATCTTTAAAGATAACTCTTATATTTAAGATGGTAGCTATTACAATAAATGCTTTTTTTAGATTTGTTTTAAATGAAGAAAGGCTTCCAGTACTACCAAACTGATTTTGCAAATCTTCATACTTTATTTTAGTAAATTTATTAGTAGTATATCTCTTATATATCATCCAAGAATATACATTTAGAACTAAATTACCATGCTTTCCATATTGAAGTTTTTTAATATCATTATCTTCTATATAAATTTTATTTTTTAAAAGATGATTATAGAAAGAATCGCTAACTTCTATATATCCATCAAATTCATTTGTTGCTTGAACAAAGCGAAAGGTAATTTCTTTACCATCAAAAATTATTGTAAAAGAAGAAGCAAGTATTCTTTTCCATTGCTCTTTAAATCTTCTCATATTACCGTGTTCACCACCACTAGGCTTATACCCGCAACTTTTCATGAATTCATTAAAAGTTTTACCAATATAAATTCTTTTACTTTTTTGATTGATAATAGTAGTTGTTAAAAATAATAGAATATTTTTGGCAACCGTACTATATGGGATACCACAAGAGCTATTTACTATAAGTGAAGATTTATTATTGACTTTCTTATAAATATTTGATTTAATATCTTCATTAGGAAGTGTATTTAGTATGAAATCTTTTAATATATGCATTTTCTTTTTTATTTTTATATGTTATTAAAAGCGGATTTGGGTGCAAAAACAGTCCGCTTTTTTTATCTTTCATAGCCTTTACTTTTAGCTTTTTTTGTTTTAATTTGCTCTATTGGTAATACATCTTTTAGTAGCTCTTTTTGTACTGCTTTATACATTATTTTTATTTCATCTACTACCAAACTTCTATTATTACTTATTTCATAAAATGGGTTTGCTTCTGAGGCTAATCCTGCTGCTTCTTTAGTAATTTTCTGTACTTGTGATTGTAATATAAATACTACATCATCCTTTGGTAGTTTTTCTTTACTATAAAGTGAATTATCTCTTTTATTTCTGGTATATACTGCTTGATAGTTATTACTATTTATCATATCTCTATCATAAGTATCTAAAGCATTTTTTAAATGCCCTTGCGACTTTAATAAGCTATCATGTGTTCCTGTGCCTTCAGTGGTGTTTCTTAAGGCTATGGCATTTAGTTCTAATTCAAAATTCAAATACTCTTTAACTGTTTCTACCTTATAGGAGAGGTTTGTATTAGTTTGATTTATATCTGCTAGAATCTCTTTATATTCTTTAATACCATTTACTATATCACTATTTATACCATCTAGTTGCTTTAAGCTATATTCTCTACTTTTAACATTGCTAAAAAATTCTCTATAATTTTTATAAATATCTTCTATTATTTTATCTTTATATTTAGGCATACTTCACCTCTTTTTCTTTTTCCTTGTATTTCAAGAATGAACCAAAACTTCTGTCTCTAGTATGATAATCATTGTTTCTTAAACCACCTTTTTTAAATTTTGACAATCTGGTTAGGGCTTCATATGGAGGACAATAGAAGTTATTATATCTGTAGATTTCTTCTTCTGTTAAGGCTATACCTTCATGGTGTTTAAATAATATTAAATCGTTTACTTCTTTCCAATATTTATAAAGATCTGAATCATGATTTTTTAAACTGCCATGATACCACGAATCTAATTTTTTAAACTCTTTGGTTTTTTCTCTATCATCTATACTACTATTTTCAATAATAAACTCAACTTCCTCATCTGTTAATTCTTTTGGATTATCAGTATATGCTGTTGCTAACCAAGAATCCCACATAGATAATGCCAGTTCTCTATTTTCTGGGGTTCTTATAGCAAAACCATCTCTATCTCTTTTTTTTTTTTTTTTTAATCCTAAACTCATAATATTTCTCCTGTTTTACTTATAATTAATGCTATACCTTATTATAATGTTTTGTATTGGCTTTTTCTAATCTTTATTTCACTCCATTTTACTCCCTCCCACTGAATAACAACTGAATAATCAATTAAACTATGTAAATCCTGTATCTCTAAATGAGCATATCGTTGAGTTGTTTTTATATCACTATGCCCTAACCATCTTTGCAACTTATATAAATCCATTGGGTATTTCTGCCAGGTGAACCATCCTTTTAAACCCCATGTGGCAAATGTATGACGAAAGTCGTGCCAACGGAAGTCCTCTATATCAGCTCTTTTCTTTGCTGTCGCAAAAGATTTCTTAAAACTTTTAATTCTTTTCCAAGTATTAAAATTAAAAAATACATAATCACAAATCTTATTATTTAATCTCTCATATTTCTTTTTATTTTTATAAATAATTTTTAAAACTTCAAAAGCAATTGGGCTAATTGGAATAGTTCTATGCTTTTTATTTTTTGTATAAAAAACCGTGATTTCTTTTTTCCTAAAATCAATTTGATCACTCCATTTTAAACTCATTAACTCTGATTTTCTTAATCCTGTTTCTACTGCTAAAATCATTGCCTGTTGTAATAACTCATAAGAACAATTTTCTAACAATAACTTATATTCATCTTTTATTAAAAATCTTATTCTTTCCTTTGATTTTCCAACATAAGATTTATCAAACTTCCTAACTGGATTATCTTCTATTACACCAGTTTTAACCCCATAGGTAAATACTGCTGAAATCGCTGCTAAATGATTTTGAATACTACTTGCAGATAATCCTTTTCCTCTAATCCAATCAACAAAACTTTGTATATCTTCTTTAACAATATTAATTGCTTTTTTATCTCCTATAATTTTATGAAACCTTAATATATAAAGCATATAATCATTTTGAGTATTTTCTTTAAGTAATGGTATTCCTTCTTTTATATATGCAATAGACAGATCTTCAAAACTTGTAGTTGATAATTCTTCATAATAAGAACCATCCTCAATAGAATTTATGAGTTTTTCAAGTTCAACCCATGCTTTTCTTTTACTACTTGTTCCAGACGACTTTCTGATCCGCTTTTTTCCTTTAGGTTTAAAGTTAAGTGTCCAGATTTCACTGTCTTTTTGTTTATAAATTGTACCCCCTTGATTTTTAGTTTTTGACATTTTTCTCTTTCTTTTTGCTTACCAATTTCTTTTTTATTTTCTATCCATATGGCTATATCTCTAGGGCGAAACCTAATACTTCCACCAATTTTTATAAAAGGAATTTTCCATTCTTTATATTTAGAATAGACGGTAGAAGAACTTTCTAATTTCAAAATATCTGCTAATTCTTCAACATCTAGTAATTTTTCTAATTCTGCCATTTTATTACCTTTTTCTTATTTAAGATTTAAGCACTTTTAAGATTAGAATTTCTAAAATTATAATATTGACTTTTTCCATAATTATATCTTTGAGAAAACTCTCTTAATGGTAATCTTTTAGCTTCTAAAATTAACTTTTCCTTAGGTATTTCTTCCTTATCAACTTTATCAACTAATACATCTAAATTTGAATAATTTAAAAGTGGTATAGATGAAGATGTTTTATTACTAACTTTATTTATCTTTAAATCTTGAGGAATAGGCGAAACATTTTCATTACTTTTACCTAGATTTAAAATCTTTTGTAAGCCTTTCTTTTTACCTGGTATTGGCGTAGTATTACTTTGCATAATTACCATATAAGCTAAAGAGAGTTCAATTAAAGAAATTAATACCCATACCATTATAGGATTAGGAAGTTGAGAATTACTAATATTATCAATTAGTTTTTCTTGTTTATTAATAATTTCCATATAATTGCTTTGATTAGTCCAGTAAGAATTAGAATAATTATCCAAGTTATTAGATAATTTAGTACTTAGTTCAGCTTTAGTACTTGTATTATTGTATAGAGAATAATAATTCATTCCTAAAAACCCTACACTAAAAATAGCTAAAGTTATAACAATTGGTTTTACTTTATTGTAAACTGCTACTAATCTTACGGCTTCAAATAAGCCTACTAAGATAAGTAAAAACATAATATTCTTTACAATATATAAATGTAGCAATCCTAGCCCTACATAAATTCCTAATGTTAAGTATTTCATTTTTTATAACTCCTTAAACTTTTCTTCTTTTTTACATGTAATTACCTTAATTAAAACGGTACTTCATCATCTAAATCATCTTCTATTGTAGAAACAGACGAGGTATTATTTCCAGTAGCCGAATTACTATTGCTAGCTTGTGAATTATCCTGTCCTCTACTATCAAGAAGTTGAACTTCACCTCTAAATTGGCTTAATACCACTTCCGTAATATTTCTTTCAACTCCATTAGTATCAGTATATTTCCTAGACTGTAATGCACCTTCTATATATATTTTTGAGCCTTTCTTTACATAGTTTTCAACAATACCAGCAATATTTTCATTAAATATTACAATTCTATGCCACTCTGATTTAGATTTTCTTTCTCCTGTAGTTTTATCTTTCCAATATTCACTAGTTGCTAAAGAGAATGTAGCAATTTTTGAACCACTTTGGGAAAATCTTATCTCAGGATCACCACCAACATTTCCAATTAAAATTACTTTATTTACCATTGCCTAATTCCTCTTTAGATTCCTTTTTTGATTTATATTTCTCATTTTGCTCTGAATTCTCAATTATTTGTTTACTAATCTCTGAATCTATATCTTTGCAATATAAAACATTACGAAATGGTTTCTTAAATATCCTTACCTTTTTCAAATCTTCTAAAAAATTGATACTTCTAATATTATTAAATGCCACATAATATGGATATACTTGTTCCAAGATACATTGATATTCTCCCTTATCTTCCACATAGGCAGACTTATCCCAAAACTCTTTTCCATAGATTATTCTATCCTCCAGAGATATTCTAAATGAAATTCTAATTTCAGAAATATCTCTAAAAATTACTTTATTTACCATTTTTTAATCCTCCCTTATTATTCCTAGTATCAAAGAATATTTCTTTATTCTTTTTGTTGTTATTGTAAAAAACACAAAATGTTTCTCTATTTACTTCATTAAAATTAAATAATGAAAGTTCTCTACAGTAATATAAAAGCACTCCATTTTGCTTTTTTGTGATATAATCTACATTATTATCTCTACGACCCATAAACCACCTGTTTATCTTATCTACCGCATTCTTATTTCCATTTAGCAGCTTTAATAAAAACTCCTGGCTTTCTTTTTTCACTAAATCTGTCCTCCTAAGGATCTGTAGATTTCTTTAGCAATAGCTCTAACAACTGGAACTGCTACTGAATTACCAATCTGTTTATAGGCTTGGCTATCTGATACAGGAAACTTAAAACTATCGGGAAATCCTTGTAATCTCGCACATTCTCTGGGTGTTAGTTTGCGAACTTCTATTTCATTTGAGGTAATTATTGGTACATTATGTCCGCCCATTCCCATATTTGCAGTTAAGGTAGGACAGATACCAGGTTTAGATTGTCTAATAACTCCCCTGCGGTATTGATAAATGAGAGTTTCTTTTCCATCTTTACCATATCGTGCTAGTAGTGTGTTAGTATGAGTATCTTCACCCGCAAATAAATTGTAGCCAAAATTATTTCCCTTTACTTTTTGCTCTTCTTGATGGCGATGTAGAAAAGTCTTCATTTTATCACTAAGATAATACTTTTTATCTACATTTTTTTCTAAAATATCGCCGATTTTAGTAGGAATTCTAGGAGGTTGTGGAAACTTGAAATCTATCTTCTTATTCTTAAATAAAATTATATATAATCTATTTCTGTTTTGTGGTAAGCCAAAATCTTTGGCATTATAGTTTATAATATAGCTATTTCTATATCCTATATAACTAAAAGTATCTAAAATCATATCAAAAAACTTACCATTATGTATTTTTGCAAGATGTGGTACATTCTCTAGTAAAACTGCTTTAGGATGAAATCCGTTTACTAATCGTATAATTTCATCAATAAGGTCTCCTCTATCTTTATCATTAACACCTAATTTTTTACCAGCTAGAGAAAAAGGCTGACAGGGAAAACCTCCTAACATTAAATCAGCATTTCTTAATTTACTAGTTTCAAAACGACAAACCTCACCATTTATTTGTTTTACAGAATTATTACGGATACTTCTTATATCTCCAAAAGGTATATGATTAAAATTTGCTTGATAAGTTTGGCTAGCAAACTTATCAATATCGCAAGAAAAAATACATTCAGTAAAGTAATCACTTACCGCATATCTCATTCCTCCACATCCGCAGAATAAATCTATAATATTCATTGATTATTCCTCCTTGCTTAACTCAAATTCATGTAAGTAAGAATTTTCTAGTAAATTATTCTCTTTATAATATTCGTAGGCTTCTTCTTTTGTTGTAAAACCAAATTTTTCACTTTCACAAACATAAAAATCTAAACTATTATCTATTACAGATAGAATTACCATTGGTTGCTCTACAAGAGATTCAATAAGTCTTTCTGTAGAGGTTTTTTCTATATTTTTCAACCTGTCAACAACAGCTAAAGCATCTACCTTACGGATTTCAGTACATTTTGCTAATATCTTATTATTACCATCTATAACAGCCTCACCATCAACAAAAACTATCTCAAACTCTTCACCTACTTCTACTTTTTGCTCGTCTCTTATGGTTAGAGTTTTCTCTCCACTCAAAATTCTATCTCTAAATTCTATTTTGAATCTTATTTGCTTCATTAATTAAATCTCCTATTATTAGAATTTTCTAATTCTTTGGTTCTTTTTGTTTTTAATCGCATTAGTAATATATTGAGTAACAAGATATATTTCCCAAGAAGTGATAGACGATATAAAATTTAACTTATTATGAGTAGCTACTTCTGATTTACCAATAGTAAAAGCTAATTCTTTGACTTTAATATCATACTTACTCATAAGACTTTTAATTTTTTGAATATTATCATGTATAAAATCTTTTTCTGTAACCTTACCACTAGTTGCTATATGAATTCGTTGACAATGTATTGGTTTTGGAATCACTAGCTGATTTATATATAAATTAATAGTTGGTCTACTTAAATTGACTTCTTTTGCAAATTGCTTTTGAGTCTGTTTAGTTTCAATTAAATATTCTCTTAAATTCATTATTAATTAATACCTTCTTTAATTTCTAATTTCATTCTTTTATAACTATGTTAGGTTTGTTAGGGAATATCAGGTTCAACCTAACATTCATTAATAAAAAAAAATTTTGCAATACAAATCTAGTACTAAAAATGGTATATTTTTTAGTTATACTTGTTTAAGTTTGCTGAAATGCTTTCAATAACATTTATTATAAATTTATAATATTACACTTTAGAGCAATTGTAAATAAAAAATATTACAATAAATTGCTATATTAAAAAAATAAAGGTTTTTAGGTGCTATATAAAGAAATTATTTCAAAAAAACTAAAAAAACTAATGAAAGAAAGATTCGGGACTCAAAAGAATATGGCAAAAGAACTTTCTTTGCATGAGGGATTACTTAGTAAGTGGTTAAATGGTAAAGTAATGCCATCTTTAGAATTATTGCAATCAATTGTAATTAAATGCTCTTTGCCTCCAGAATACTTTTTTGTAGATTCGGAAGATTCTATAGATGAGGAGCTATTTGATGAAGTATTTTATTATGCTTATAAACTAGCTGAAGAAAACAATATAGAGATTAGTGGTAAACTATTTTTAGCTTGTTATCAATCTACTAAGTTATGCTTAAAGGATAATCCTAATATCTCAGTAGAAAAAGCATTTAATAATATTAAACCTATCTTGCTAAAACTTGTTAAAAATAGTAAAATATAAGTGCTATTTTCAACAATTTATAAGCAAAAAGGGAGTACTAATATTATGAAAAAAATAAAAACAAAACAACGACTACAGATTAAAAAGATTTTTAAAAACTACTACCTAGCAATTTTAGATTGAATATTTCTAAAAAAGTAATGTTAAAAGCAAAATCATCTACTAAAAAAGACTAATAATAGAAAGAGAGGTAATAAATAAATAATAAATTATTGCCTCTTTCTTAATTTAAAAAATAGTTCTTTTATATATAAATCAATACTCTTTTTTTAAAATTAAAAATCAAATAATAAAAATAACATCATCATTATATCATAAAGCCAAATAAAAAAAGAAAAAAGGAGTAGTGTTTTTTATATTACCTACTCCTTTGTGAATTTATATATTTAACTAAAATCTATAAGTATAATTAATCCCTATTTGATTATCAAAAATTGAATGTTTTGATTCTGTAAATTTAAAATCTGACTTACCAATCTCTTCAGGGTATGGAGATGCTATCATATTACTTGTACCATTTACCTTTGGCTTAGCAGATAAAGTATCAAATCCATAATGAACTGAAATTACATTGTTGCTATTTAAATTAATCTCAGTTCCAATTTGCATATGATACGATAAGCTATTAAGTTTTGTTTTAATATTATCTGATTCCATCCACATATCAGAACTATCAATGGATGCACGATAATATTCAGTATATATAAACGAAGATGTTTTAGTATTATACTGTGAATATCCTAATCCTAATTTTATAAATGGAGTAATATGTTGTACTGATAATGGGAGTTTAGCTACTAAATAAGCTATATAATTATTTGATTTATTTGTATAGTTTTTATGAATTAATTCTGAATTAGAACTACCATCTTCATAATCTTCAATTAGTATTAAGGTATTAGGATTATGAGTTCTTGCCATACCTTGTTTATAATTAAATTCTACTGCAAAATATTTATTAATATCATACCCAACACCAAAATTAAGCAAAGTATTAGAGCTTTGAATATGATTAGGTAAATATAGTGAAAGATCCGATTTTAATTTAGTATCAGTTAGAGATTGACTGATACCACCAGTAATATAAAATCCTTTTAAAAAATTTGTATCTGTTCTTTGCTCTTCAGCTTTAAGCGACAGAGATATAGTAAAAATAGAAAATAATATTAGAACTGATAGTTTCTTCATAATTACACCTTTTTAAAAATTAAGAATCATATAATATAAAATAACATCACCATTATACCATAAATTTATTTTATTTTACTCCAATTTGTAGTCTTTTGTTTTTAATCTCTCATTGTTTTTCCCAAAAAACTTATTAATCTCGGTGATTTCTTTATCAAAGCCTTTAGATTTAGGAATAAAGTAGAAGTGATTATTTTTCCAGCTCTTTACTTTTAGACTTTTTAGGTTTAACTATTTGTTTAACATCTTTATTTAGTCTATTTTCTACTTTTTTAATATCTTCAGCTGGTGGAAGTTCTTCGGGATAAACATTTTCTTTTATTAGGGCTTCTCTAATAGTTTGATTACTACTAATATGCTGATTGGTAATACTTTCTTCATCTTGTAAGTTTTTATCCTTAACATTTTTATTAGAAATTTGGGTAGCTAATTTTTTAGCTGTTATAGCTATGGGGTCTAGGAAATCTGCCAATGGTCTATGCTGATATTTTTCAGGTACTCCTAATTTTTCTTTCATTTGTTTTGTGGTATTTCCACCAAAGAGAGTTTCATCACCTTTGCTTCTTACTCTTGCAAAACCTTCGCTATCTACTCCTCTTTGATATAACTCTTCCGAGAATATTCTTTCTGCTTCTTTTAACTCGTATCTTTCTAAAACTCTTTCGTAATCTTCTTTTCTTTGCATTACTAGTTCAAAGTTTCTTGTTTGTACTGCAAAGTAATTTTGAGCAAAGGCTATTTCTTCTTTTCTTGGATCACCATTTTGAGCTACTAAATAACAGGCATAGCGGGTTAGTTTATAGTCTTTAATTTCTCTTTTGGCGGTTTTCCCTATTTCTATCATTTCGCGGACATCCACGAAATGATCAACGACAGATTCTCCATTGTTTTTACAAGAAACCATCGCTTTTTCTAATGGATTTTGAAAATTTCTCCAATAATCTTTTCCCAAATATCCCAAAACTTTTGCTAAATCCCTAGCATAAATAAACTCAACACCATTTTCATCCTTTTGCCAAATATTCTCTAAATCTTCAAATTTGTCTTTAAATATATCATTACCCATTTGGATTCCCTTTTGTTTTATTGAATACTATTTTAGTATATCTTTTGCTTTTAATCTCTCATTATTTTTCCCAAAGAACTTATTAATCTCGGTGATTTCTTTATCAAAGCCTTTAGATTTAGGGATGAAATATAGTTGGGAAGACTCGGGGGATTCCTTTATATCTATAGATTGCGATGTTAAGTTCATTTTATTTAAAATCTCTTTACATTTATCTAGGTCTTCTTTTAAAATAGTAATCTCTTTATTATCAAGAGGTTTATTAAGAAGTTCTTTAGCTGTGATAATATCATTAATAATAATTTGCTTATTGTTTTTTAGGCTTTCTAGTTCTTTACTTAAGATTTCTGGAAACTTCTCAATTCTATTTTGAACTTGTAGATCAGTTGGTTTAAACTCTTCTCTATAAAGGTAGATATTAGTATTTGCTTCATAGAATACGAACATATTTCTACTACCTCTATATTCTGTTTCTAACTTAAAATCAAATCTATCTTCTGTTAGGGTATTTTCATATTTAGTTATGGTATCATTTAGCTTATTAATATTCTCATGAGTACCACTTTCATATTGTTTAATAGATAATTCCATGAGTTTTCTATCACTTAAATCTCTAAGATAGATATTATTCTTCTTTTTATACTCACTTTCTAATTTTAAATGTAATAACAAGTAAGGATTACCACTAGCAATAGCTTTCATTTCTTCTGCCGATTTAACCTCAGTATTACCAATATCCTCACCACTTCTAACCTGGATATTTCCTTTTTTGAAGTCATTAATAAACTTAGCTTTATTCTCTAATATCTGCCATAGTCTTGTATCATAAGTGTATTTAGTAGAGTATCTATTAATTATTATTTTAAAACTATCGCCATATTTTTCTAATAACTTATTACCTTGACGGATTATTCTACCTTCTCTTTGTTCTAAGTCTGTTGGTCGCCATGGGGCATCCACATGATGTAATCCTACTAATCTTTCTTGGACATTCATCCCTGCTCCCATCTTTTGAGAACTGCCGAGTAAAACTCTAATCTCGCCACTATTTATTGCTTTAAATAGCTTAAGTTTATCTTCATCTTTCTTGTAATCATGAATAAAAGCAATTTCTTCTTGTTTTATTCCTTTATTGATTAACCTTTGTTTCATATCATTATATAAGCTAAATGTAGTATCGCTTTTATCCTTAGGAGTTGATATATCTAAGAATACTAATTGAGTCCCCCTATCTTCATTCCATTGATTATAAAGACTCACAATGTTATTAGTAATCTCAACAGTTTTCTCACAGAACTCATAATTTTCATTAACTACTCGCATATCAACTGAAGCCTTTCTGGCATCAGTACATATTTTTAAGTGATTATCATCACGGGGATCTACTAATCCCGATTTGATCCTTTCCATTCTACTAATAATTTCATTCATAAAATCTTTTTGCTCTTCAGTAGGATTTAAGGCAATATTATTAGGTTTATTGTTCTGTATACCAGGTAGTTTTATATAATCTTTAATATCATTATTAAGAATAATATCTCCATACTGTAAATACATTTTAGATAACTCTGGAATATTCTTAAAGCTACTAAACATCTTTCTTTTTTCAAAGCCATTGCCAGTAGTTGCTACTTGCCATTCTTCTTTAACTTCTGCAAAAGTATTACACCATTCATCAAAGTGATTGATACCTTTTTCAGCTAAAGTATTACCATCTAAATACCTTGAAATAGTATATAGCTCTGCTAAAGAATTACTAATTGGTGTTCCTGTCGCAAAGAATACTCCTTTGTTATTTTTACCAGTTTTTAGTACTTTCTGTTCTTGAATATACTGGCATTTCATATATAAATCGTAGGCTTTATTACTTCCTTTAGGATTAATTCCTCTAATATCTCCTTGCTTGGTATGAAACTGTAAGTTTTTAAACTCATGAGCTTCATCAACATACAGCTCATCTATAGATAAATTATCAAAACTTAAGACTTTATCTTTTTTACTTTCATTTACCATACTTTCTAGTTTAGAGCTGTATGCTTCTTTAACCTTTTTAAGGTGTTTTACGGTAAATGAACTATCATCACTTTCACTTAAAACTCCATCTATAACCTCAAGTTCTCTTAATATATGTTGTTTAACATATTCTTGAGTTAGTGATATTTTCTCAAATGCTGAGTGGCTAATAATAACACAATCCCAATTGTTTAAAGCTACTTTAGAAAGAAAAGACTCTCTTTTATCTTTAGAAAAATTACTTTCATCAGCACAAAGAATATTGCTATTAGGATATAATTCTTTAAAGCTGTCTCGCCATTGTCCTACTATGTGATTAGGGACTACTAGCATTGGTTTATTAGCAAAACCTAATCTTTTTCTCTCCATAATAGTGGCTATCATGGTATAAGTTTTACCTGCTCCTACTGCATGGTCTAGCAAATATCTATCTTCTAATATTCCCCTTAGCATTGCTCTTTTCTGATGTGGTCTTAATATTATTCCATCATTACTATTAGATAAATTTAAACTCTCACCACCCTTATAGTTTGGTGCAACATAGTTGTTGAATGTTTTATTATAGATTTCTTCTATCTCTTTAGCTATATGTGGATGAGATAATACATACTCTTGGAATTTATCTTGAATAAGCTCAGCTTTATTTAAAGCTAATTCAGTTTCTAGGTGATTTAACTTATAAATATACTGATTTTCTATTAGAAATCTATCCTTAACTTCTATATTCTGTTTTTTAAATAGTTTGGTAATAATTTCTGTTGCACTTATTCTATCTGTTCCATATTCTTTAGTATTAAGGCTGTTTGGAATTATGTATCCTTTGATTTTTATATCATAACTAGCAGTGATACTAACATACTCAAATCTCTCAAGGCAACCCTCTATATTAAAAAGATTATCAATAAAACTCTTTTTAAACTCTTGTGGTATCCAACTAGCGGTCATATCTAGTCCAATATCTGCAATATTAATATTTTTTGGAATTACTTTCTCTAAAGCAGTTTTATTTCTAATTAATTCGGGGTAATTCCTTAATTCTTCTAACTTTTCAAGAACATTTCCTGATAAATATTGCTCTTTAATTTCCCAGTTATCTGCCTTAGGATTATAATATGCTAAATTCATTCCCTCTAAGCATTTAATTACCTTAGCTTCATCTCCTGCAAAGTTAAGTTCTTTAAGATTAGCAATATAGTTAATATCCACAACTCCATTTTGTGATACACTATAATATAGGGCATCTTCCACAGAATTAATAACAGCTTTTTTATTACTGATTAATCTTTTGGTAAAGATACTAGCTTTAGTTATATTGCCTTGTTTATCTTTATTTTCTAACTCTAATACCAGCCTTCCTCTTATATCTTCTAAGATAAGGCTTTTATTGTTTTTATCTTGCAAATTACCATATTTTTGAGTGAATTCTATGTATTCAGTATTTAGTTCTTTCCGTAGCTCAAAAATCTCTTTCTCGTCTTGATTATTAACTTCTGCATTTAGTAAATCTTTTACACTTTGCTTTAAATTTATGAAATCCTTATATTTTTGAATATTATTCTCAATAAGCTCAACTCTACTACCCTCCATATCATCTTCAACTCTAATAGCTACTTTATTTTCATGAGTTATTAGATATTCACCAATGAATATATCTTTATCAACTGGATAGTGGATTATATTTTTAGGTTTTTCTATTTTTTGCTTTATAAAATCTCTACCAATATTGGTAATATAGCCTTTGATTATTTGCTCTAGTTGTGGTTCTATATTATTAAAATCCTCTGAGAAATTCGTAAAGTATTTACCATAACGGTCTTTTTCTACTGATGGTTTACCTATTCTTCTTACGAAATAATCTTTCTCTAATACATTGATATTTAGATTTGAAGTAAAATCTTTATTTATCCAATGATCTTCATCCTTATAAACCTCTTTATTTATAACTTTTTCATTGTTTTTTTGGAATATTACTATATCACATAAGGCTTCGGTATCCGCATTTTTAAAAGCACTCTCTGGTAATCTTATTGCTCCTATAAAATCTGCTATACCATCTATATCTTGTTTTACTATATTACTTTTTTGATTTAAAAACTGCGAAGAAGTAATCGCTACTAAAATACCTTTATGATTTAAACTTTCTATGGATTTTGTAAGAAAGTAATTATGTAAGTTTTTACCACTAGCAAGGCTACTGTATTGATCGTAAATGATTTGATTTCCAAAAGGAAAATTTCCAACTACTATATCAAATTTATTGATATTATGGTCTATCTCTTGATATGGTTTATTCTTTATTTTGATATTATCACTTGCATAAAGATGTTTAGATATTAAGGCAGATATAGGATTAAGCTCAACTCCATAAATCTTATTATTGTCTCTAAATTGTTGTGGCATTAATCCGATAAAATTACCGCTACCACAACTTGGCTCTAAAATATCTAAGCCTTTTTTATCTAAATACCCTGCTTTATCTAGTATTTTATAGATACTTTTTATTAATATATCGTTAGTATAAAAAGTATCAGAGGTTGAATCTCTAAGACTATCGTATTCTTTTTTACTTACTATAGATTTTAGACTTTCTCTAAGTTTTTGATATTCGGCATTCTCTTCATTAAATAGTTGTGGCACTCCGCCAAAGCCGATATATTTAGCAATAATAGATTGCTCTTCACGAGTTGGATTCAACCTATTAGCTTTTAATTCCTTAGCTAATTTTATTGCAGCAATAGAATTCTCTGTTTTGATTTTCTTATTCAGAAAAAAAGAAGAAGTATCTTCTTCTGATAAAGAATATACTTCTTTGTTTGGATTTTTATTAAGATTTTCTTTTAATTTTTCTACCTCTAGTTGTATATCACTATATCGTTTATCTCCATAATTGCTGGTAAGTTGGTTTCCATCAATTCCGCTAAATCTACTTGGCTCATGCCCGGTAGCCACATCTCTTTCTCTGCTTCCGCTTGCTCGTGGATTATTTGAGATAAATCTATCTGATTCGCTCCCATCATCATGTACTCTAGCTCTTTGGGATTGTTGGTATTCCAACGATTCCATATCTTGGTTTCCCATTGCCCTAACACTCTGTTGTTCACTATCACCCTTTCTTGATACTCTGCCATCTTCTTTTTCCTCTCTTAAATCTAACTCTGCTAAAAAGTTAATCTGTTCTACTGTTTTTTTCTTCATAATATTATAAACTTCTTTATCTATTATTTTTGAATTATTTTCTCTTTTTGCTATTTTGTGCTAGAATACATAACAGAATTTACTCTAGGAAAAGCAGGAGTAGGGTTTATGCTCTCACATTTCTTTTCTTTGCTAGAGTTTTTAATATATACTGCCATATCGCTAGGATTTTCTTTCTTTGCACTCTCTTTTAAATTAAGACTATACTTATTGCAGTTGGAATCAGTTAAAATTATCTTCCCTAAATTCTTTGGTAAATTATCATTGTTAGTATAAATTACAATGGTTTTATTATTTAGTTTCTGTGCCTGTATTCCTTGCATTCCTACAGGAAGCCCTAACTGAATAAATCCTTGAATTTCATTTTCTAATTCTACGGCCACAAAGTAGCCGTTAGTAATTTCTATATTGATATTTTCAACTCTATCGCTCTGTACTTCTATTTTATCTTTTATTGGTGTATTGCTTTCCTTTGCTTGTAATGTTGTAGTGCTTATTGTTAATATTGCTATTAATATACTAATTATGTTTTTCATTTCCTTTCTCCTTTCTCCATTTGATTTATATAATTGCAAGTTATTTCTACTCTTTTATAAAAGGATTAAAAGCCCGACAAAAAGTATTCGGTGTTTTTAATCCTTTCCTAATATTATTTTCCCATTAATCTAACTATAAGTTTAATCAACCTCAACCATCGTATTGCTTTCCACAGGTTTTTATAATTTGTTATTGGTTTCTTTAGTGCTTTGCTGTTTTTCATTTATTTAACTCCTTTAACAAGTTGAGGTTTGCCTTTGTGGTCGTTGAAGGTAGATTTACAAGTAGGGTAGGCATTGCAAGTCCAGTAGTTTCCATATTGTCCTTTCCTTTTTAT
>JAIRQL010000051.1 GCA_031256515.1 Alphaproteobacteria bacterium | reverse complement strand
ATCGCTGCTGTCAGTGTTGTCTTCCCATGATCCACATGTCCTATCGTTCCCACATTCACATGTGGCTTATTTCTTACATAGCTCTCCTTAGCCATTCCTTCTCTCCATCTACTTTAATTAATACTTTAAGAAAAAAATTTTATTTATATAATAAATATATAATCCTAAACAAATATTAGCAAATATAAATATATATTCAATAGAATTTTTATAATCCCCTTAAATCTATATAAAATCCTTATAAACAATAATATATACCACTTGAGTTAGAAATATCAAATTTCTCACTATTTATCTTATTTTCTACACTAAAACTTTTTTGATTGCCAAAACTCTGTTGCTTAAAAATTGCTCTACTTAAACAATTAATACTTTGATTGATATTATATGAACGGCTAAACATCACACTATTAGAATCAAAAATCATTTTATGTCTTTGCGAAATATCAGCAGAATCTTTATTAAAAACAGCAACCTTTTCTGCCTTATTAAACATTTTAACCGTTAATATTGCTTGATATTCTTTATTTTTATTAACACGAGATACCTCATAGCTATAATAAAGTAAGTAATCACTAGAATTTAAGCTACTAGCTTCAACTAAATTTAAGTTGCTTAAACTTTCTTTAATTTGTTGAGCTATTTGGAGGTATTTAGCATTAGAATAACTGTCTAGGTTATCTTCATAAACAATATAATACGAACCGCTTTTTGGTATATTATTATATTTATAATAATGAACCTCTTGAGATTTTTCTAAATAATTACAAGAAATACAATTTAATAATAATCCAAATAATAATATAATTTTATACATTTAGTTTAAATCAAATTTCATTCTTAATATCATAGTATTGTTTGAAACACCATAAGAAGTATAGTTTTGGTGGGTTGACTGCCTACGAACGATATTCCTTAAGCCAGTTTTTTCAATTAATAAAAAGCCTGGATCCATAATAGTTAATAAAGTCCATCCTAAAGCCTTTGAACCAAATACTTCTTCATTGTTTTGTTTAATAGATTGTGAAGCCTGCCAAAATCCCTCACCTAAAAAAGAACCCATAATAGGAGTTAAAAATAAATCTTGAATTGATGGTTTTTCAGCAAAAGCCTCTACGCCAAATTCCCACAAAAAAGTGGAAGCAAAAGCCGATACCATAAACGATCCTAATGGTCCTAATCCACCATTTCTACCTTGCATATAATAAATTGCTCCCCAATATGGATGAGTAATATAGTTTAAAAACCAAGCATCTCTATCGTATACTGGTGAATTCATAACATTAGTATGCCACTTAGAACCTAAATTTGAGATAGCTGATCCTCCCGTATCCCAATTAGTAATTGAGCTAGGCAACAGATATAATATACCTACACCAGTAAGCATAAATGCAACAGTTATACCGCCTACTGTTAGTAAATATCTTTTGGTATCATTTTTTTGGTAATGCCAATAGTCTGAATCAAAATCAGAACTTGGAATATTACTTGTTTGTGATAAATTCTTATTATAAGAATCTGCCGAATAAATATTTTCATCGGCAAACACATGAGTTAATGTAAAAAAACAAAATCCCACTATAAAAAATATATATTTTAAAAACATCATAATTAGTATTATGAATCTATTAAAATATTAAAGCAACAAAAAAAGGAATACCCCCTTAAGAGCATTCCTTTTTATATTTATTTAGATACATTTAAAGTTATCATCATCCCACTTGCCATGTGAAAAAGATTATGGCAGTGATATAACCATTTACCTTCAGCATCCACTACAAATTCAAACTCTAGGCTTTCTCGTGGGTCTAAATTAATGGTATGTTTAATAAGATTGTTAGAAGATTTCGGTAAATTAACCTTAAAGAAATGACCATGCAAATGCATAGGATGAGGCATCATCGTATTGTTAGTAATTTTAACTTTTACTTTATCGCCTACTTTTAAATCCATATTGCTTAAATCTGCCCCATTTTCTTGGATTTTCCAAGTATAGCTCATATGGTCACCAACTAAAGAGAACTCATGATTATTAACCTTTTTAAATTTATCAAAATTAATAAACTTTGGAGTTATACTCTGCAAATCTGCATAAACCTGATTTAAACTATAATCATTATAATTGTAAGATTCTAATGGAACAAGTGGTCCTTTACCAACTATAACCTTAGAGTAGCTTTCTCCTCCTAAAAGAAAAGATACTAATTCATAAGATTTACTCTTATCTTTAACCTCTAAAATAATATCATAAGTTTCGCCCATAGCTACACGAAGATGGTCTACCGTAAGTGGCTTAACATTTATACCATCAGCAGCTATAACTGTAAACTTACCACCAGAATATACAAAATTTAAATAACCATCAGCATAGGCATTAACGATTCTTAGTTTTACCTTACCATTTTTAATATCTACAATTTTCAAAGGTGCTTCTGAACCATTAATATAATTAGCAATATAACTAACATCAGAAAAATGATTCATATTTGCATTACGCACCATCTTATGATTCATACCTTCATCTTTTTCATCAGAATCCTGAGAATCACTAACTTCATGGTTTTCATGCATCATATTATTTATATCACGACCAGTTAAATCGGCTAAAACCTCTGCAGGATTTTTTGGCAATACCCCTGAGTATAATAAAACATTTTCATTAGATATATCTTCATTTTTATCACCGAAAACAATTCCACCAAATACTCCTTGAGCTTCGGTTAAATCGTGAGCATGATACCAATAAGTTCCTGTTTGTTTAACTTCAAAAACATAAGTAAAAGATTCTCCCGGTGTTATAGGAAGTTGGGTTAATAAAGATACTCCATCCATTTCATTAGGTAATAATACTCCATGCCAATGAATAGTAATTTCTTCTTCTGTTTTATTATTAAAAGTAACCTTTAGAGTATCTCCTAAATTTGCCTTAATAACAGGGTTTTGTTCTTTAGTAATAGAGCCAAGATCTAACTTGATTATAGGAACAGCTAAAGAATTTTTAAGTGAGAACAAACTCACATTATTACCATTAATCTTTTTTTCAACCGAATTAATATCTATAGAATAACTAACCTCTTTAGCAAAGCCTAAACTACTAAATAGAGCAAACAAACTTATTAGTAAGAATTTTTTTAACACTAGTCCACCTTCTCTTATAAACAAACAATGTAATAATAACTTATATTTTGCCTTTTTGCATATTATTATTTACTTTTATGGTAAACACATATAAAACTAAGCTGATTATTAAAAAAGTAATTGCCACATAACCAACACTTTCTATGCCTATAAATTTAATTCCTAAGCTACCAAAAAAAGTTCCTAAGGTAATACCAATATTAGCAAAAGAAACATATAAAGAGTTAGCAAAGGTCGGAGCCTCTGTTGCATTCATAGTACACCAAACCTGAAAAACAACTCCACCTGCAGAAAACAAAACTCCCCAAACTAAAATTAAAGCAATAATAATATATAAGTTGTGGTTAAAGAATTCCATAAGAGTATAGGTTATTCCTACTAAAATAATTACAGATAAAAATACTCTATAGATATTTGATAAAGTAGTAAATTTACCAAAAAAAGTATTACCTAAAATTCCTAATAAGCCAAATAACATTAACATAATAGAAATTGTAGCATCATTCATATTGGCAGTTTGTTTAAAAAATGGAGCAAAATATCCATAAACAGTAAACATTCCAGCAAAAGCTGTACTGGTAGAAATTATATTTAACCAAACAATTGGCTTTTTTAAAACACTTAACTGATTACCAAAGGTTAAATTTTCGTTATTTGGTAAACTTGGCACTAAAAGTAAAACCGCAACAAGAGCCATAAAATTACTAAATGCAGCTAAAGAAAAACCCCATCTCCAATCAAATTCTGTAGATAAATAAGAAGCTAAGGGAATTCCAGCTACTGTAGCTAGTATGAATCCTAAATTTACATAAGAAACACTCTTAGCTCTTTTTTCTGGTGGAAAACAACTAGCTGCAATAGCAAGAGCTAAAGACCATACTAGAGAATGTCCTAATGCTCCAATGATTCTTGAAATCATCATTACAATATAAGATTGCGAAACCGCTGATAAAGCTGTAGAAATAAAAAATAATCCTACTGCTCCCATTAATACATACTTTTTATTATATTTAGAGAAAGTTAAAACCATAAAAGGTCCAAACACCGCCACCACAAAAGCATAAGTACTTAATAATAATCCTGCTTGCGAAAGACTAACTCCAAAACTTTCGGCAATTAAGTGTAACCCTCCGATTAAGCCAAATTCAGTGGTTATAACCCCAAAAATAGCCATCGCCATTACAAATGTTATTCTAAACGGATTCTTTAGTAGAGTATTATTTTGATTCGTCATTTTCTTTCCTATATTTAATATACTTTATATACTTTTCTCATATAAGTGTTAAATAAAAAAAGTCAATACCCTATAGTTAAAAAAAATTACCTTTGAACTATTTGATAAAAATTTATAAATTATTTTTATAAATTTCGTATAAAGCAATGGCTGTAGCATTAGAGATATTTAAACTTTCCATATTGCTTGATTGCGGGATTTTCACTAAAAAGTCGCAAGATTTCTTAGTTAGCTCTCGCATACCTTCACCCTCAGACCCTAAAACAAGGGCTGTTTTTGGAAAAGAATCTAGTTTATTAATATTTGTATTGGTATGAGCATCTAAGCCAACAATCCAAAAGCCTTCTTTTTTTAAATGGGCGATGCTATTGGCTAAATTACCTACCTCAATAAGTTTGATTTTTTCAAAGCCACCAGCGGCTGCTTTTACCATCGCCCCATTTTCTTTAGGAAAATTGCTTTTTGTAAAAATAATACCATCCACATCAAAAGCCACAGCACTACGAATAATACTGCCAATGTTTCGGCTATCGCTAACTTGATCTAAAATTAGTACACAATTTTTTTGCGATTCGCTAAGCGAGGCAGTAAAGAAATTAAGATTCTCTCTTATTAAATAATCGGCTAAAACAGCAATTCCTTGATGGATAGAATCAGGAGGCAACATTTTTTCAATGGCTACTCTATCGCTAATTTGAATAATATTTTTACTGAGGTTTCTTGCGGTAAGAATCTCTAATATTTCATCGTAATATTTTTCTACGGCTAAAATTTTATGGATTTTTCTTTCTTCATTATGTAGGGCAGCAAAAACTGCATGTTGCCCGTAAAGCCAAAGTTTATTACCATGATTTTTATTTTGGTTATCTGTTCGCAAGACCATCTCCATAAAGAAATATTATATATTCCTCAAATAATACCAATAAAAATAAAAAAGTTCTTGTAAAAAATTAAGCAACATATTATTATAAACTAGTTAGTAGATTGGATGGGTGTCCGAGTGGCTAAAGGAGACGGACTGTAAATCCGTTGGCGAATGCCTACGTAGGTTCGAATCCTACCCCATCCACCACTAGCTTAAGTAAGATTTTATTCTTGGTGGTTTTATTAAATACCATCAAATATAAAATTAAAGTCAGATTTCTATTGCGGGTGTAGCTCAATGGTAGAGCAGAAGCCTTCCAAGCTTACGACGAGGGTTCGATTCCCTTCACCCGCTCCAAGTTTTTACAATATATTTTATAAAATATTTTTCTAAATAAATCTTTCTAATATTTAATATCTGTTTATAATAAACCTGTTTGATAAACAGGAATCAAAAATGAATAACAATAATAATGAAAAAATCCAACTGGATATTTCTGAAAACAATGGCGAAATTATATTTAAGTTTACTAATAATGGCTTGGAAGAAAGAGTATTTACATATCCTATAAATCAAGAAACTTTATCAGAGGTAAAAGTAGATACAATAAGACTAGATTCTAACTTTTATAACTATATGGAATCTATAACTGAAATATTATTATATAAGCATAAACAAGTTCATACTTACATACTAATTAGATGTATAAAACAATGGGAACAGTTAGAAAACTTAAGAAATACTAATGCTAAAAAAATTAATTTCTCTTATATCTTCTTAAAACCAATTAATTTTGACAATATGGAATTTACTTCTAAAACTAGCTTTGATAGAAGTTTTTTTCAAGATATAGTTAGTTTTAATAATAGTACTTTTAAAGATAAAGTTTCTTTTAATAATGTTATATTTAATAGTAGTGTTGTTTTTACAAAAACCACTTTTAATAGCACTGCTTACTTTAAATATGCTATTTTTAATAACAAAAATACTTTTATAGCCACTACTTTTAAGAGTGTAGTTAATTTTAGATATGCTCTGTTTAATGGTATTACTCGTTTTAAATATACTAATTTTTATGGTAATGCTAATTTTAAACATACTATTTTTAATTATGAAGCTTATTTTACAACATCCATTTTTGAGAAAATAGCTTATTTTAACAATGCTACCTTTAAAGATGAAATTTCTTTTAAAAATACAACAATTAAAAGTAGATTAGATATTAATTCTACAAGATTAGTATATCTATGGTTAAACGATACAAAAATTGATGAACTTAGAGCTAGCAACACATTAATTGAAGAATTAATAATTATTAATAAAAATATTATAAACAAAAAAGGAAAAACTAATACTACTAGTTATAGATTATTAAAAGACCAAGCCATAAAACAAAATAATAGAACATTAGCTTGGGAGTTTTATAAATTAGAAATGAACACTAAAGATTGGAGTAAAAACCCAATCTTATTATTTAATTGGCTTACAAATCAACATGGTACAAGTTCTTTATTAGCTATTTTTTGTTTCTTCGTTATTTTAATATTAGGAAGCTATGTAGAATCTTACCTTTTCCATAAAAATTTTGGAGAAACTATACTAAGCTATAATCCGCTCATTCTAGCACAAAGTTTCAAATGTATGTCTCTATTACAATCTATTACTCACTTTTGCTTTACAGTCCTATTACTATCCCTAATCTGGCAATTACTACAAGCCTTTCGTAGATACAGCAAAATGCCCTAAAAAACAAAAGAGAGTTCATAAGACTCTCTTTTTTGAAAATATTTCCTCAAATAAGATTGTCTAGTATTAAATATTTATTTATGCTAACCTTTTTATAAAAGGAAGCAAAAAATGAGTAAAAACGATAATAAAATCCAATTAGATATTACCGAAAATGATGGTTATATTGAATTCAAATTCACCAAGGGTGATTTAGAAGAAAAAGTCTTTAAATATCCTATAGAAAAAAGAGCTTTATATAATGGTTCTACAGAGATAGAACTAATATCCTTAGATTCTAATTTTTATAGCTATATAGAATCTATAACCGAAATGCCCTATAATAGTGATAGTTCTCGTAAGCATATAATAATTAGAAATAAAGCCGAATGGGAAAGATTTCAAAATGTTGAAAAACTTCTTCCTTATAATGGTGTCAAAAATGCTAGGTTCCCTTATGCTTATCTTTTTATGGAAGATTTAAATAATATTAACGGACTAAATGTTTCAAAAAGTATATTTGCAGTAGATATTCAAGTACTAAAAGATACTCCATATAATTATAGCTCTTGTATTTTTGCAGGAAAGTTCAATATGAGTACTCAAAAATATTCTGGAACTAATTTTTCCTATTGTATATTTTTTAAGTCAGCAAATTTTAACAATACCGTATTTACTGCTAAAGCTAACTTTGATTGTACTTTCTTTCAGGATGAAGTAAGTTTTAATGATAATATTTTCACGGAACAACTCTATTTTAGTAATTCTAAACTTAAAGATAAGTCTTCTTTCTGTTATGTAGAATTTAATAACAGTAGTACTTTTAATAATACTATCTTTGAAAAAGAGGTGAATTTTTATCATGCTAGGTTAAATAGAGGAGTATTTTTAAGTACTACTTTTAAAGATTTAGCAAATTTTAGAAGAACTACTTTTACAAACAGATGCTATTTTACAACAGAAGACGATATAGCAGCTAAAACTATTTTCAAAAAAGATGTTATTTTTAAAGACAGTACTTTTAGCAATATAGCTGATTTTAGAAATACAGAAATTAAAGGTAAACTAGATATTTCTATGTCAAGTTTTACATATTTATGGTTGGGTAATACAAAAATAAGTAAATTTAATGCTGAAAATACATTAATTGAAAAAAATATTGTTATGAATAAAAACAATATAGAATCAGCAGATAATGCCGATAGTTATAGATTATTAAAAGACCAAGCCATAAAACAAAATGATAGAATATTAGCTTGGGAATTCCATAAACTAGAAATGGATAAGAGATGTGGAAGTTTTAGTAAAGATCCAATCCTCTTATTTAATAAATACACCAATCAGCATGGCACAAATGCTTTACTGGCTATGATGTGGGTTCTTCTTGTTACAGCATTAGGGAGCTTCTTAGAAACCTATTTTTTTCATGAACAATTTATAAATATTATTAGAAACTATAATCCTTTTTCTATGGTTAAAAATTTTGAATTTATATTTATATCGCAATTCTTTACTCATTTTTTCTTTACGGTATTATTATTATCTTTAATTTGGCAATTATTACAAGCATTTAGAAGACATGGTAGAATGCCTTAAAAAACAAAAGAGAGTCTTAAGACTCTCTTTTTTATAATAATAAGATATTTAAAATTAAAATCTCTTAAAATAGCCTATTTATTAAAACAACCATTTCAAGCTAACATTAAAACTTGTAACACCTTTATTTTTAATACGATAATCGGTACTATCTATTCTAAATTTAGTTTCTCCTATATAAGTATAATGAAGACCTAAGCCTAAGGCAAAAAAGCGAGCAAAATTATAACTACTTACAAGTCCTATACGAGAAACATAGGTAGAAGTAATATCCGAATCATTAACCGATTTATGAGAAAGTAAACCCTGATTAATATCATATATTCTTTTAGTATAATCAAGATCTAGAATACTAGAGGCAATCCCAACACCACCTTGTAAAGAGAAATCAAACAAACCTAGTGTTAAAAAATTATAATCCGCTATAAACATAGTAGTAAGCGAATCGTAATTAGCTTTAACTCTATTTGTTGAGATTATCCCACCTGCCTGTATATTCATCTCGTTAGTATTTATCCCCTCACTAATATAAGCAGCTAAATCAAAACCTAAAGATAACTTATTATTAAAAGAAGGTAGCGATCTTAAAAAAGTAATACTAGGGCTTGCCCTAATATCAAACTCAGGAACGGATTCAAAAGAAGAACCATTTATAGATACTTTAGTACTACTATTAGATGTAGTTATTCCTAAAAAAGATAAAGAATTTCTACCACCACTACTATTTGCCATTAAACTAAAACTAAATAAGATAAAAGCAGTTATTAAAACTATTTTTTTCATAATAAGGATTCCCTAATTAAACTATAACTAAACTCTCCAAATTAAATGAAGGTTATAGCTGGTTGTTCCCTCATTTTTAATTCTATAGTCAAGCTCACTGCCTGCTACATTGGTTTTTGTAGTTGCTCCTGCATAGGTATAATAAACACCTACCCCAATAGCTAATCTATCAAACATATTGTAATTTCCGATTAAACCTGCTCTTGTAGCAAGAGAACCACTTGTTCCAAATCCAGAATTATGACCAACCCCTAACTCTGTACCATCAGCTAAATAAAATGTATTGGTAACATTACGATTTATCGTATTTAAAATTAAACCTGCCCCTAGTTGAGCTATAAATTCAAGTTTACTAATTTGTAGTAATTGATAGTTAGCAATAAACATAGCTGTATATGAATATAAAGAAGTATTATCTACCGATTTAACCATTCCACCAGAAGCTGTAAAATCTGGTCTTACTGTTATTCTATTATTTAAGCCATCACTGAAGAACATGGTAAAGTCTGCTCCTAAAGATAACTTATTATTAAGATAAGGTGTTTGTTTTAAATAGCCAAGACTAAAATTATATTTGGCATTAAACCCTGTTTCTTCTGCATAAGGACTATATTGAGTTTCGCCTGTGAGAGTAGATCTTTGCGATACACTTACAGTATTACTAGCACCACCGAATCCTATAATAAAAGCATGATCACCTTGAGCCATTAACCCAAAGCTAAATAGTGAAAATATCGTTGTAAAAATGATTTTTTTCAAGATAATACTCCTCCTTACATTTTTTTTATTCATTATAACATAAAATAATAATATAAACTATAGCCAAAACTTTCTACTAAGAATTACAAGAACTCCAAAAATTTCTAACCTTCCTAAAAGCATAATTAAACTTAGAAGCCATTTGCCAGCAAGTGGTATTTCTGCAAAATTACCTACTGGACCAATCATTGCTCCAAGACCTGGTCCAACATTACTTAAGCATGTTGCTACTGCACTAAGGGCGGTAATAAAATCTAAATCTAAAGCCGATAAAACCACACTACCAATCATAAGGATAATAAAAAATAAAAATAAATAAACCATTACCCCTAAACCAAGATCATTTCCTATAGGATTACCATTATAAAAAGGAACTGAAATATGTTTACTTAAAAATAGCTTATCTAAATACGATACCCCCATCGCATAAGCAATCTGAAAACGATAAACTTTAATCCCGCAAGCTGTTGACCCAGCACAACCACCAATAAACATAACCATAAACAATAACATTACTGGAAAGCTACCAAGAGTACTATAATCGTAAGAAACAAAGCCAGTCCCCGTAATAATACTTACCACACTAAAAGCAGAGTATCTTAGTGAGGTAAAATAGTGGATACCATTTTTAAAACTTAGCCATACCGAAAGAACTAAAATTACTGAAACAATAATTTTAATAAATCCAATTACTTGCCTATCGGTAAAAATACTACTTTTTCTTAAAAAGAATAAATTATATAAAAGCACATAGGGAAGCGCCCCACTTATCATAGCAAAAATTAAAATAATCTCTACCGTAGCACTATTAAAATAAGCAATAGAAGCATTTCTGTTAGAAAATCCTGCCGTAGAAACTGAGGTTAAGCTATGTATAAGTGAATCAAAAAAGTTAAGGTTTCCTAAATACAATAAAGCAAATAAGGTAATAACCGTAATACAAATATAAATACTCACCATACCATAAGCAATTTTCTTAGCTTTATCTATAGCATTATTAAAGGTTTCAAAGGATTCAATCTTAAAAAGCTGCATACCACCACCTTGTAAAGATGGCATTAAAATAACCGCTGCCACAATAATCCCAAGCCCACCAATCCACTGCATTAAAGCTCGCCAAAAATGAAAACCGTAAGAAAGTATATCTAAGTTAGGGATAACCGTTGCTCCAGTGGTAGAAAAAGCCGACATCATCTCAAAATAACTATCGGTATAACTAAGTTGCAAATAACCAAATTTAAAAGGCAAAGCCGATAATCCAACAATACTAACCCAAGCTACTACTGTTAAAATTAAACCATCTTTAAGTGATAAAGATTTCATCTGCTCTTGCTTATTAGAAAAAGCTAATAGTAATCCTAAAAATGTGATAATTACCGAAAAAATAAAAAAAGTTTTACTACCAGGATGATGGGTAAAGTAATCAATAAATGCTGGGATAAGCATTAAAAGACCAATTGCTGTAAACAAATATCCTAACAATGATAGTATTAGTCTAAAATTTATATTCATTTGATTTGTAGGCTATTGAATTTTAATTAATATTATTTTATAATATTAAAATTAATTATAACATAAATTGCAGTAATAACAATGTTTAGAAAATTCCCATTAATAGTTATCTTTATTTTAGCGATTTTAGCTCTTATTACTGTATCGTATTTTATGTTTTTTGCCTCAGATAATAAGTTTGATATTCTTGAAATTCAGCAAAATTTAACCGCTGGCAATAAGGCTCTATTTAAGTCTGATATAGTTTGGAAAGAAGAAGCTGATAACACTCTTGTTGGCACCTTACAAATTGATGCCTTAAAAACTAAGGTTACTTATATTTTACAAAATTATGCTATTACCAGTATTATTCTTTTAGATAAATCTCAAGAAAGTAATGGCAATATTCCATGTCTAAATATTATTCACTTACTATCAAAAAGTGATATAAAAAATGTTTTTGAAAAACTTTCTAAAATGGGAAATGGTAGTATTCCAACTGAAGCCTCTAAAGTACAAGCTAATTCTAAGTTATTTATTGATTATTTCCAAACTAATACCAAAGATGGTTTAGAAATGACCTGTAAAATGTATTACTTGCAGTAAACTTTTATTAATCTTTTGCCATTACAATATTCTTAATTAATATTACTAAAAGGAGTTGACAATGGTACAAATGAATGGATTATTATCTTTAAGTAAACACATTAATTCTAAGGTAGAATCGCAAAATAATCTTAATGCTAATAAAAAATATTTAGAAGAAGTTATCAATAAAATTAAAGCAACAACAACATTAACCAATAAAGATAGTGTTCTTAAAATTAAATCTAACTAAAAGATTCCTAAGTTTATTTAAGAATTTTCTTTTTATAACCTTATTAGTTGGTATTGCCTCTATAACTTATGCCGAAAACCTACAAAAATTCTCGGTTCTTGAAGTTATAGATGGTGATACTATTACCATTAAAATTAAAGATAAAATTGAAAAGGTTAGACTGTTAGGAATTCAAGCTCCCGAAATTTTTACCGACCCTCCACAAGACTTTGGATTTGCTGCCAAAGCTGAGCTTAATAAACTATTAAATAATCAAAAAGTTATTATTAAATACGATAAAAAATTTAAAAGAGATAAATATAAAAGAATCCTTGCCGATGTGTATGTAGCAGATTCTAATTTATGGATTAATGGTTATTTGGTAGAAAAAGGATTCGCTTTTACCTACATTCTAAATAAAAACCCTATTCCTAAGATTAAAGAGTTAATTCAGTTAGAGAATCAAGCTATCTCACAGAATCTTAATATTTGGCAAAATAATAAAGTTATTAGCTTTACAGAAGCTGAAGATTATATCGGTAGTTATAAAATTGTAGAAGGAATTATCGTAGATACCTTAACTACTAAAAACACCTTATGGTTGCAGTTATCACCAAAAAAAGAAAAAGGATTCTCTTTAAGAATCCCAAAAAATAACATTGATAATATAAGTGAAGTTTTTAATTTAAATACTATCAAAGGTAAAAAGGTTAGAGTACGAGGCTATATAGACAAATACTCTGTTAAATATGGGGCTTTTATAGAGATAGTTTCGCCTTATATGATTGAAATCATGTAATAAATGTTATATTATTTATATTGTAAACAAAAAACTGGAGAATATATATTATGAGCAAGTTTGTTTCACTAGACGATGTTGAAGTTCAAGGAAAAAGAGTTCTAATTAGAGTAGACCTTAATGTTCCTATGAAAGATGGTAAAATTACCAATAATGAAAGAATTGTAAGATCAGCTCCTACTATTAAGGAATTATCTGAAAAAGGTGCAAAAGTTATTGTATTAACTCACTTAGGTCGCCCTAATGGTGATGGTTTTGAAGCAGAATTTACTTTAAAGCCTATAGCTGAAAATTTAGCCGAAGTATTAAAGAAACCTATAGGTTTTGCTACTGATTGTATTGGAGATACTCCTAAACAAGCTATCGCTACAATGAAAGATGGCGATATTATTATGCTAGAAAATGTAAGATTCTATAAAGCTGAAACTAAAAATGATCCTGAATTTACTAAACAATTAGCAGAATTAGGTGATTTATATGTATCTGATGCTTTTTCAGCTGCTCATAGAGCCCACAGCTCAACCGAAGGTTTAGCTCATTTATTACCTTATGCTGCTGGTAGATTAATGGAAGCCGAACTTGATGCCCTTGAAAAAGCCTTAGGAAACCCTGCTTCTCCAGTTGTAGCTATTGTTGGTGGTTCTAAAGTATCTACTAAATTAGATGTTTTAAATAATCTTGTTAAAAAAGTACAATATGTAGTTATTGGCGGTGGTATGGCTAATACTTTCCTTTATGCTTTAGGTCATGATGTTGGAACTTCTTTATGCGAAAAAGATATGGTAGACCAATGTAATACTATTATGGAATCTGCAGCAAAAAATCATTCGCAATTAGTTTTACCTGTAGATGCAGTAGTTGCCGATAAATTTGATAATAATGCTAACACTCAAATTTGCGATGTTAAAGCAATTCCTGAGGGCTATATGATGTTAGATGTTGGTCCAAAATCAGCAGAAAATTTTATTAATACTGTTTTAAAAGAATCTAAAACTTTAATTTGGAATGGTCCGTTAGGTGCTTTTGAAATGCCAAATTTTGCTAAAGGAACTAAAGCTATTGCCGAATATGTAGCTGAGGCTACTGTATCTGGTAAACTTATTTCTATCGCTGGTGGTGGTGATACAGTTGCTGCTTTATCTGAATTTGGTTTATCAGATAAATTAACATATATCTCTACAGCTGGTGGTGCTTTCTTAGAATGGATGGAGGGCAAAGAACTACCAGGTGTGGTTGCTTTACTTAAAAAGTAATTTTTAAAATTAGGCGAGATATATTTTTATAAGTAGTCTCGCCTACTTATTAATATAATAATAATAAAAATATTTTCGGAATAATAATGCTACTGTCTTTAAAGAATTTTACAAAAAACTTGCAAAGTAAAGTTGTTGAGTATTCGCAATCTAAATATGCTTTGTATGTTTTAATAGTAGTAGCCTTTACCGAAAGTTCCTTTTTTTTCATACCACCAGATATATTTTTAGTTACAATGGCAATGGCTCATCCAAAAAAAGCCTTTTTTTATGCTTTTGTAGCGACCGTTGCCTCTGTATTAGGAGGATTGTTTGGCTATTTATTAGGTTATTTATTTTTTGATGTTTTTATTTACGATTTTATTGTGCATCATGGTTATTTAGAAACTTTCAATAAATTTAAATCATATTACGATAACTATGCAGCTTTGGCAACCTTTGTGGCTGGTGGCTTTACTCCTATACCCTATAAAATAGCTACAATTACCAGTGGAGCTTTACAGGCAAATATTTTTTCTTTTGTTCTAGCTTCTATTGTTGCTCGTGGTTTAAGATTTTTTATTTGGGCTTTTTTAATTAAAACCTTTCATAAATCTGGTAAAGATATTATTTTAAAGCATTTCAAAAAAATTATTATAATACTTTCATTAATTTTGATTTTTGCAATTGTTTTATATATCTTATATACTTTGAATTATATTTAAGGATTTTTCATGAAAAAGCTAGACTATCTTTTTATTTTAATTGCCATGATTATTGGTTTATGTTTATTTACGGTTTATCAAATCATTTCAAATCCTGAAATTTTACAATATTTAATAAAAGCAGGAATCTTTAATAACTCTAAAGAAACTTTAAGGATGATAATTTTAACTTTTTATTCCTTAATATTTACCTTGTTTGTAGTTGTTGCTGTGTTTTTATGTAGAATTTTAATAAGAATAGCTAGGTTAAATAATGAATCTAAGTAAAAATGGTTTTGTAAGTTTATTACAATTTATTGCTGGCAGTATGTTATTATCAGCATTTGCAGTTGAATTTCTCTTTCATGTATCCGTATGTAATTTATGCATTCTGCAAAGATCTTTATGGGTATTATTAATTATTATTACTACTTTCTTAAAAAATAAGGGAGTAATTCTTCTAATACTTTTAGTTGCAATATTAGTTTCAGCCTATCATGTTTTATTGCAATATAATATAATTTCAGAATCGCAAGTTTGTGCCATTAGCTTAGACATTAGTAATGAGGCTATTCCTTGTAATATTAGAGATTTTGAAATTTTCTATCTACCATTACCTGCTTATAATTTTATAATTAATATACTCTTATTCATTTTTGTTGTTAAAAAAATGAATACTCGCAAGGAAAATAAAAATGAACAACCTAATACAGAAGAGAACCTCTAACTTAAGAGGCTTTGGTGGAGCTTTTCTTATAATTTTTTGGGATTTTTTGCTCTTTTTTCTTGCTTATAAAAATATGAGATTAGCTTTAATTTTTGGTTTAATATTATATTTATTTCTTGATAAAATCATAATTACAAGCACTAAAGATAAAATTTCTTTTCATGTTTATAATGGAATATTAAAAGTTTTAAAAAATATGCAGAATAGAAAAAGTATTCTTGGATTTTATGTTTTTATTATATCTTTAAGCTATGTTTTGAGCTTGTATCTTATAAGCATTCAAGATATTGCAGGTTTTATCTCTTTCGCTTTAATTATTCTTCTAAAAGTAATTGTTTACTTTATGTGTTATAGATTATCTAAAAATTCTTAGAATTATATGGCTTATTATAAAATAAATAAATCTTGTATTATTTTATCCAAAATAATATTCTATATTTAAATGTAATATCAAACTTATTATAATTTTTCAATGGAGATTTTAGGATTTAAAAAAATAAAATCAGCTCCTAAGGAACTAATCTTATCTTTTTATATCCAATTAACAAGCTATTATTTTTTAGAAAAAACTTTACCTAAAAGACCTTTTTTCTCAGAATTTCTTTTTTGCACATTGAGATAATTTTCTTTTTCTTCTTTATCAGCTTGTACAGCTTTTTGATTAGCTCTATCAAACTCTTCTTTCATTAATCTTTTAGAAACAGTTCTATATTTATCGTAATCTTCTTCTGGTTGACTTGATGATCTGTTTGTTTTTGCTGATCCCGATGCCGCCTTATAAGAATTATATCTACTACTAGTATTGGCAGAACGAATATTTTCCCTAATTCTAGCTGAAGCTGCACTTTTATTAGTACTTACTGTTTTTTCTAAATCTTTAAATACATCACCGTATGAATCTTTAGATTTAGAACCTTTTTCTTTTTTTCCTTCATCTTCCGATAATATATCAGCTACTACAGAATTACTTCTACTACCACTTCTTGATCTTCTGCTATCAAGAGATGATCTTGAACTTGCTCTGCTACCACTATCTTTTCTTGAAGAAGAAGACGATGATGAAGATACTTCTTTTTCACTAGTTAAATCTACTTCAATATCATCTGTAGAAGATTTTACTAAGGTTTCTCTACTTGAAGAAGATCTACCAACTGAACTTCTTACAGGACTTCTACCTTGTGAACTACGGCTATTTCCTCTATCTAAAGAAGAACTACTAGTTTTTTTTCTTGTATCACTTGCTTTGCTTGATAAACTTCTATCATTTGTTTTTCTATCACCTTCTTTACTAACAGCTCCACCTCTGCCAGAATTAGTAGAACTAGCAAATCTATCTGGTCTACTACCCGCTGAAGAAGTAGGTCTTGTTGCACTTCCAAATGATTGAGTAGAATTTGACCTTGCCATATTACTACCACCCATACTTCCAAATTGCTGATTAGAATTAAAGTTTGTGTTTGGTCTTGACATACCACCACTCATATTACCAAATTGTTGGTTAGAATTAAAGTTTGTGTTTGGTTTTGACATACCACCACTCATATTACCAAATTGTTGGTTAGAATTAAAGTTTGTGTTCGGTTTTGACATACCACCACCAAATTGCGAACCAAAATTATTTTTTTGCATTCCTCCACCAAAACTCATATTTTTACTACCAAAACTGTTTTGAGAACCTCCAAAACTTGGATGATTAAATGAATTCATGTTGTTATTACGATTATTAAAGTTCATTATTTCTTTTACCTTAAATACATACCTATGCTATAATGCGGAATGGTAGCATAATTTTTATTAAAAATACAGCGAAAATGAATTACTTAATATTAAACAATAATTATTTTGGTGATTCTAGCTTTTTTAGAATAGCAAAAAACCTAAGAATTGGCTTATTTGGAGGCTCTTTTAACCCGCCTCACTTAGGACATATCTATCTTGCTAAGCAAGCGAAACAAAAACTTAATCTTGATATAGTAGTATGGTTAATAACTCCATTAAATCCTTTAAAATCTAAACAAAAAGATTTTGTTACTTTAAATAACCGCATAAAACTAGCTAAAGAACTTACTAAAACTTATAACTTTATAAAAATTATTTCTATTGAAGATTCTTTTAATTTGCACTACTCTTACCTTATCTTACGAAAAACAAGCACTTTAACCACGAAAAGTAATAAATTATTTTGGTTAATGGGAGAGGATAATTTAGAAAACATCCATAAATTTAAAAATTGGCAAGAAATAATTACAAACTATGATTGCCATGTTTTTGCGAGAAATCCTAAAACATATAAAACTTTTTTTAAAAAATATGCGATTTTAAATAAAGATAAAAAAATTACGGTACATCTTATCCCAAAAAATCCGTTGTCTTCTACAAAAATTAGAGAAGAAAAAAAATTTAAGGAAAATAATATTTATGAATAAAAACAGTACAGCACTAAAAGATAATATCATCGCTACTTTAGAAGATCAAAAGGCTAGAAATATTATAACCTTTACTCTTGGTGAAAAAAGCGATATTGCTGATTTTATTATAATCGCCACTGGAAATTCAAGCAGACACTTGCTAACCTTAAGTGAAAAAATTTACAGAACTGCTAAAACTGAAAAGGCAAAAATCTTAGGTATAGACGGCGAAACTACAGGCGACTGGATAGTTCTAGATTTAGAGGATATTATCATCCATCTTTTTAGGGAAGAAGTAAGAGAGTACTATAAAATAGAAGAAATTTGGGAATAAAGTGCAGATCTCAATTATTGCAGCCTCTAAAATTAAAAAAGATTCCCCAACGGCAAAACTTATCGCCGAATACGAAAAAAGATTAACAACTATTAAGTTAAATATAGTTGATTTTGATGAAAAAAATCTTAGTACTGCAAAAATTAACGAGAAAATTTTTTCACTAATTAAACCTAACTCTTATAAGATTCTTTTAGATGAAAAAGGCAAAAATTTTTCTACTTTACAGCTTAAAGAATTTACAACTACTCAACAAAAACCTATTGCCTTTTTAATTGCTGGTAGCGATGGCTTTTTAGAAGAATATAAAAAACAAGCCGATTTTATGCTGTCTTTAAGTTGCTTAACTTTCCCCCACCAAATAGCCAGACTACTTTTAGTTGAACAAATCTATAGGGTTCAATCTTTACTTAATAATCATCCTTATCATAGAGAGTAAGATATTATGCTTAAAAGATTATTTTTAATTTTATTTTTGGCTTTATTTAGCTATCCACTATTATCAGAAGATTTTAAAGAAAATATTGAGTATACCTGTAAATTACCACTAAATTTAAAAGCTAGTAGCCTAGTATTAACCAGAAATAATAATCATTTAGATGCTAAAATGTATTTTTCTATAAACTCTAAGAGCTACTACCACCATATGATTTTTACAAAAAAAGATAATGTTTATTTATCGCCACAAAAATTCGGCTTTAAACTGCAAATAGATACTACAGAAAATAATAAAACCCTAGATTTACTCTTCCCTTTCGGCTTTACATTTTCTTTGTTAGATAATTTAGATTGCCTTGAGCCTACAAAAACTCCAGCAAAAAAATAATTTCTTAAATGCTTAAACTTTTGTGATAAAAATGTTATAATAATATGAATTAAAAAATTTAAAATAGGTTATAAAAAAAATGACAAAAAGCACTCAAAAACTAATTCTCACCATATTAGATGGTTGGGGCTATACTCAAGAACATCCAGAATTTAATGCTATTGAAGCTGGTAAAACTCCTAATTGGCACAAATTATTAACCAGTAATCCTAGTGCTAATCTTATTACTTTCGGTGAAGATGTAGGTCTTCCTGAGGGTCAGATGGGAAATTCTGAAGTAGGACATACTAATATCGGAGCAGGAAGAGTTGTTTACCAAGAACTTCCAAGAATCAATAAAGCTATTAAAGATGGCGAATTTGATAATAATCCAAAAATTCAAAAAGCCATTGCTGAGGCAAAAGCAACCAAAGCAAAAGTTCATATTATGGGACTTTATTCAAGTGGTGGAGTACATTCGCACCTTAATCATCTTATTCATAGTAGCGAAGTTTTTGCAAAATCAGGAGTTGAAGTAGTATTACATTTATTTACCGATGGTCGTGATACTCCTCCGCAAAGTGCTATAACTTATAATCAGCAATTAAACGATTTGCTTAGCAAATATCCTAATATTAAAGTAGGCACTGTAAGCGGTCGTTATTATGCTATGGATAGAGACAAAAGATGGGAAAGAATTGAGTTAGCTTATAATGCTATGGTATTAGGAACTGCTGAAAAAACTTTTAATACTTTTATGGAAGTTTTAGAGGATTCTTATGCTAATTCTATTAACGATGAATTTGTTAAACCAGCAGTTATTAAAGGCTATGAACCCATGAAAGACAATGATATTGTTTTTATGATTAATTTCCGTACTGATAGAGCAAGACAAATTCTTGACTCCCTATTTATTGCAGATTTTAACGGTTTTAACCGTAAAAAAGTTATTAAATTTGGCTATTCCTTAGGAATGGTATCTTATTCTGATACTCTTAAAGAAAAACTAAACACTGTGTTTGAAGCTGAAAATCTTAATAATTCTCTTGGCGAATGGCTTGCTAAACAAAAATTAACTCAACTAAGAGTTGCTGAAACTGAAAAATATCCACATGTAACTTTCTTTTTTAGTGGTGGTAGAGAAAATCCGTATGAAGGCGAAGACAGAATTCTTGTGCCTTCTCCAAAAGTGGCAACTTACGATTTACAGCCAGAAATGTCGGCTTATGGTATTACCGAACAATTAACAAAATGTATGAAAGAAAAATCTCCTGATTTTATCGTAGTAAATTATGCTAATGGTGATATGGTGGGGCATACTGGAGTAATGGCAGCTGCAACAAAGGCTGCCGAAACTGTAGACAAATGTTTAGCCGACTTAGAAAAAGCAGTGATTGAAAATGATTATATTTGGATAATTATTGCCGATCATGGTAATTGCGAAACCATGTGGGATTTCACCAATAATGTGCCACATACTCAACATACCACTAATTTAGTAAAAATTGTTTTATGTAATCAACATGGAACTAACTTTACATTAGCAGATGGTAAATTGGCAGATGTTGCTCCTACTGTGTTAAACTTAATGAAGGTAGAACTACCAGCTGAAATGGATGGTAAATCACTTCTTAAAAAGTAATAATGTGCTAAAAGTTTTTAAACTATTTATTTTTATTGTTATTGGTCTTAGTCTTGCTGGAGCTAAGACCAATAATGTTTTGTCGCAAAATGATATTATTCAGATTTCCGAAAGGCTTCGTCTTAACGAATTAGAGCTAAGAAATTTAGAAATTTATCGTAATCTTTTATCAGCTCAAAAAGAACAAAGAGAAACTCAATTAGCAATTTATAAAAAAACTATTAGCAGCAATATTGTATCCTTATATAAACTAAGCATCTCTTCGGCAAATTTGCTATTTTATAGCGAACAATCAAAAAAAGATGCCCTAATTTCTTATTCTTTATTAACCTATTATACAAATTTTATAAAAGAAGAAATCACTAAAGCCAGAGAATATATTGCTTTAATTCAAGAAAATAATAAAGATACTCAAAAAATTGAAAAAAGAATTCTTCTTGCCAATCAAGAAATTAAAAAAAATACTGACCTGTTAAAATCTTACTTAAAACATAATAACTATACCCCTGCTGAGATACAAAAACTTAAGGATTCTAATACTAATTTAATTAAGGAATCTTCAGATCTTGCTAACCTTATTAGCAATCTTAATAAAAAACATTATCTTAAAAGCGAGATTGAAACTGATAATAAAGTTTTAGCCAATAAAGGAAATTTTGTCTGGATTAATGTTGGCTTTTTAGAAAGTTCCTTTAAAAAAAGCCCTAACCCTCTTTATAAAAATGGCATAATCATTTTAACTTTGGCTAATTCGCAAATTGTCTCACCTTTTGATGGTGAAATTTTATTTGTTGATAACTTTGATAAATTTAACAAAGTAATTATAATTAAACATTCTGCTAGTATTTATTCGGTTATCTCAGGAGAATTTACCCCAATTATAAAACAACTACAGTTAGTAAAAAAACATGAGCCAATTGCTTTATCGCCACAAAAAATATCACCTTTGTATTTTGAAATAAAGCATGATTCTGAATCAGTTGATCCTCTTAAATGGCTACAAAAAAGAGAAAATTAATTAATGAATATAAAAAAACTTTTAATCATCGTGGTGTTGTTTACTTTTATTGTAATAACTATTAGCTCTATTACTCAAAAAAACAACCCTAAAGTTGTAAAGCCAGAAGAAGATATTTACGAATCTATCAATCTTTTTACAAATATTTTATATGAGGTGAAGCAATCTTATTATAAGGATATTTCTTTTACCACTTTAATTAACTATGCTATTGAGGGCATGCTAGAAAAACTAGATCCTTATAGTAGCTATCTTAAAGCTGAAGATTTTGAGAGTTTAAATAGCTACACCAATGGTGAACTTTACGGCTTAGGAATTCAGTATTTTAAAAATAAAAATAATATGATAGAAATCCTCCATGTGATAGATAACTCTCCTGCTAAAAAGGTTGGCATACTCTCTGGTGATATACTGTTATCTATTAATAATAAACCTGTTAGCTATTTAGGAGTTGTGGAAGTATCTCACATATTACAAGAAAAAGATACTAATATTAAGCTAGAGTTGGCACATAGAAATAATCACCTATATCATACTACTTTAAATAAAGAAAAAATCAAAATAGATGATATTTCTACAAAAAAATACGATGATATTTTATACATTAAAATCCCTACCTTTAATAAAAATACCGCTACCGATTTACAACAAAATATTAACAAAAATAAAAATATGAATGCCCTTATTTTAGATTTAAGAAATAATGGTGGTGGTTTGTTTAATCAAGCCATAGAAACCGCTGATTTATTTTTAGATAATAAAATGATTGCCAAGCTAGAAAACACTAATAATGCTAATCAAGAAGTTTTTATGGCTAATGCAGGAGACATTTTAAACACTAAACCTATAGTTGTTTTAATAGATGATGCCACTGCCTCTTCTTCTGAAATTTTAGCTGGCTCACTGCAAGAAAATCGTAGAGCTATAGTTGTTGGTACAAAAAGTTTTGGGAAAGGTGTGGTACAAGATATATTAAGCCTTGGCAATGGCGACTATATTAAGCTAACTACCTCGCAATATGTATTACCTTCTAATAAGCAGGTAGATAACATAGGAATTATGCCAGATATTATTATCTATAAAAATGGCGATACTTGTACTAAGTGTAGCGAAGAGCAATTACAAAACATGAAAGAACAAGAAAATATCTTTATTTTAGAAAATACCGATTATCAAGATTATCAGCTAAATAAGGCTTTAGAAATCTTACAAATTGAACTTACAAAAAAGGACTAAATTATGGAAAAACTATACAGAAAGGGTGTTGGAGCAGTTATTCTTAATAACAATAATGAAATTTTCATGGCAGAAAGGCTAGATGTACGGGGACAGTGGCAAATGCCTCAGGGTGGAATTGAAGAAGGCGAAGATTTAGATCTTGCCATACATCGTGAACTAAAAGAAGAAATCGGCACAGATAACTTTAAGATTATAAATAAAACTGATTGGCTTAGATACGAATTACCAGAAAATTTACAAAAAAACTTTTGGGGTGGTAGGTATATTGGGCAAGAACAAGTATGGTTCTTTTTAAAATTTTTAGGAAAAGACAGCGATATTAATTTAACTGCCGATAGCCACCCCGAATTTGCCAAATGGGAATGGGTAAAAAAAGAAGCTCTCTTAGAGAGAATTACCGAATTTAAAAAGTCCGTGTATCAAGAAATTGTTTCTTTTGCCGTAAAGAATAATATATTAAAATAAGTATCTAGAACTTTTAAGTTTTATTATATAATTATTTTAATTAATTTTAATCTATAGATTTTTATATGAAAGCATTAAAAATAGCTGCAAAAAATCAAAATTTACTAGAGAAAATAGCACTAGAATAAAACACAAGCATTGATTTTATATTAAATACAGCCATAGAAGATTATATAAATTTAAGAAATTGGCAAATAGAGGAAGCTAACAAATATAAGTGAATACTTAAAAATACATAACCCTAGTTATTTACAGTATACTATTTTACAAATAAAACAAAAAATTAAAGATATTTCTAAAAATCCATTTCTAATTCTAGCAATTTTATAGCAAGTATTTAGAAAAAACTTGCTTTACCCCCCCCCTTTAATTAGGATTTCCTTATATTATAGCACATAAGAGGGATAATAGTAGTAATTGCAATTTAGCTTAAAAATTATTTTAGGAATATTTTTATTTTTTACTTTATGCAATTTCTCTTTTGCAAAGGCTGATGGTTTCTATATAAGTGCTGGTATTGGACAAAAGGTTAAATATCAAATAAGCTCTAATTATTTTTATGATGTAAATAATAAGCCAGATGATCCTACAAGTACTACTAGTACTGTTGCTACCCCAGAAAGTGAACAGCAAGTAAATATACCAGGTTCTGAATCTCAAGTAGGCTGTCAACAGCGAGATATAACTATTGGCTGTATAAAAGAAGAGGCAATTATCCAAACCACAATAAGCACCCGTTTAGATAGCACTGAGATAATAAGAAATACCTCAGAAAGAACAATTCAATCTTCATTTTTAGGTAGTGTCGGTTATAAATTCACTAATTTTAGATTTGAATTTGAAGGTAAAAATGTTAAAAGTAAACAAAGCTATTCTTCTCAATATACCTTTAATTATAATACTTATAAAACAATAGATACTGTTCATAATTATGCAGAATATTGCGATGGAACCCCTTCTAATCCGATCTTCTTCGCTGTTTGCCAAAATTACGGCAAAAATCCTGGCTTTAATTGCCTTACCGACACAATGTTTGATAATAATTGGCATACTTGCCAAAAAACAGAATATGGCGATCCTACTCTAGAAAGTACAAGATCTGCAACTAATCTATTTAATGAAACTATTTTAAATAATATGGTTTTAGGATTTTTTAATGTTTTGTACGATATACCCTTACTCTCTTTATCGCAGAATACATCTGTATCCGCTTTTATAGGTGGCGGTCTTGGTTATGCCTTAAGTAAATATTCTTCTTCTGGCAGTTATTCAGAAAAATTTTCTTCTATAGCTTATCAAGGAAAACTAGGAGCATACTTTTCTTTTTTAAATACTGACTTTATTGTAGCATTTTCTAATATAAAATTTAATAAAGAACCACTAAAACAATCTACTCTCCAACAAATAGAGGTATCTTTAAGATATAATTTCTCTGGTTTTTCTAGTAAAAAATCTGGTTCTTCTGATTCTGATTTAACTTTTGGGAAAATTTTTGAAAGAGATAACTTTAAAGAAATATTTGGTAGAGATTAGTAAAATTAAGAATTTTTTAAATCTTTGCTAAAATTCTTTCTTCTTCTAACTCAATGTCTACTATTACTTATTTCATGGCTATACCTTAATAATTTTTTGCTACATGAATTACATTAACTATATAAAGTAATTCTTTTTCTATTTTATAAACAATAAAATAATTAGTATCAGGAATAAAAAACTCTCTAGTATTTTCTTTTCTACCTACTATCCCAAGATAAGGATTCCTAGAAATCAAACCAACTATTCCATGTATTCTATTTACAGTTTTTTCTGCTGCTTGCTTATTGTCTTTAGCAATATAGGTATATATTTCCTCTATTTTTCTTTCAGCTTTTGGTGATATATTAGTCTTCATTCTATTTCACATTTTTTATATATTCATCCATATCTTTTTTAAACTCTTCATAACTACGATATCGCCCTGCTTCTATATCATCAAGACCCTCTTGGATTTCTGCCAAAATTCTTTCTTCTTCTGCTATAAGGTGTTTAACCGCCTTATTAATCATATAACTTCTATCTCTGTCTTGCATTTTGGCAAATTTCTCTAGTTTTTCAATATCTTCATCTTCCATTCTAAGACTTATATTTCTCATTTAGTGTACTCCTTTGGTATTTCAATGTAACTATTGTAATACAATATAATACACCATACAAGTTGTTTTACGATTTATTAACACTTCTTAACTTTAAAAATAAAAATTTACAAAGTTATACACATTTAAGATTCACCTAATTTCTACTAGTTTGATACCCGAAGAATTAAAAGGATTATACTTAAAAATCAAGGTAATACCTCATATTGACAACTATCATTTTAAATATAGTCAAAAAGCTATTTTCTTGATACAATACAAATCATGAAATTTATCCACAAATCTATCCACAGATTCAGTGGATAAAAAATTAACCATTAGATTCGCATTAGTAAATTAAAAGATTACAAGCAATATATATAAGATTATAAAAAAAATTCTTGACAAGAAAAATCCCCAAATAAGGTAAAACTCAGTAAAATCCATGTCAACAAAAAAAATAACCACTACTAAATTTTATGGAAAAGACCTAATTAAAAGCCTATCTAGTGATATTCCTACTAATCCTGGTGTTTATAAGATGATAGATTCGCAAAAAAAAATCATCTATATTGGCAAGGCAAAAAATCTTAAAAACCGTCTTACTTCTTATTCTAATCTTCACTTATTACCTAGAACCGAAAAGATGGTTTCTTTAATAAATAATATTGAATGGGTAATTACTAAAGACGAGCAAGATGCCCTACTTTTAGAATCTGATTTAATTAAGCACTTCAAACCAAGATACAATATTTTACTAAAAGACGATAAAACCTTTCCTTTTATTAAAATTGATACCAATCATCCTTTTCCTAAAATTACAAGGATACGAAGCAAAAATGGTACTCCCGACAGAAATACCTTTGGACCCTTTGCCTCAAGTAGCAATGTTAATGAAAGTATTAAAGCTGTACAAAGAATGTTTCAGGTTCGTAGCTGTACTGATAATTATTTTGAAAATAGAAAACAGCCTTGTGTGTTGTATCAAATTAAAAGATGTTCTGCTCCTTGTGTGGATAAAATATCGGCTAAAGATTACATGGAAAGTATTAAGCAAACCACTTTCTTTTTAAAAGGCTCTACCGATAACCTTAAAAACGAACTTACAACAGCAATGCTTGAGGCTAGTAAAAATAATAATTTTGAACAAGCAATAATTTTTAGAGAAAGAATTAAGGCTTTATCACAGCTTAATTCCTCACAAAGTATTTTATTAGATAACCATGAGAATTCTGACTTTATTGCCCTAATAGAACATAATGGTTTTTATCTTTTTAAAGTTTTTATGTTTAAAAACGGACACAATTACGGAAGCCTTGATTTTCCTAATAAAATCCAAATAGAAGAAAGCCAAGAAAATGCTGTATCTTCTTTTATTACCCAATTTTATGATAATCGTGATATTCCCGATAAAATTTATCTTAATATTAATTTAGAACCAGAGAATACTGAAATTCTCCAAACTTTTTTAAAAACTAAAAAAGATAAAAAAACAATTATAACCAATCCTAAAACTAAAAAGGCTCAAGATATTATGGATATTGTTATTCGTAATGCCTTTGAAAGTTTAAATAAATATGAAGAAACTTCCCAAAAATGGCAAAAACATTTTGAAGACCTTAAGAATTTCTTTAAAATTAATAAAAATATCACTAAAATTGAAGTTTACGATAACTCACATCTTTATGGAACTTTTCCTTTAGGAGCAATGATTTCTGCTCGGATTTGGGGCTTTGAGAAAAAGGAATACCGCACCTTTCATCTTAAAGACGAAAGCATAGATACAAGAGACGATTATGCTATCTTAAGGCATACTCTACTTAGAAGGTTCTCTCGTATGTTAAAAGAAAAACAAGATGTCCCAGAATTAGTTTTTATAGATGGCGGTAAAGGGCAACTTAACATTGCTATGCAAGTTTTGGCAGAATTACAAATATCTAACATTCGCCTAGTAGCAGTGGCAAAGGGAGTTAATAGAAATGCTGGTGAAGAAACTTTATTTTTAGATACCGGTGAAGAACTGCATCCTAATAAATTTTCTTCAACCCTACATTTTATTCAAATGATAAGAAATGAAGTACATAGGCATGCGGTTAAAAGTGTAGCTAAACGAAAATTAAATTCTTTAACTAAATCTGAAATTGATAAAATCCCCGAAATTGGGAGCAAAAGAAAAAAAGATTTACTTAATTATTTTGGTTCTATTGATAAAGTAAAATCTGCTTCTATAGAAGAATTAAAAAAAGTTAAAGGCATCAGCGAAAGTATTGCTAAAAATATATTTAATTATTTCCATTAATTTATATTGAAAGGTAAAAAAACTTTTAGGATTATTTACCTTTCAATTCTTTAAACCTAATTCTAATTTTTACGAAATAAATATTATAGTCATAATTAAGTTAAATAAAAATCCGATAAATACTGGTATAGCGGTTCTTTTCATAATATCAAATGGGTTAACCTTAGCAATACCAGCTACTGCGATTACAACACCACTTACAGGAGACATAGCTCTACCCATATTAGAGGCTTGTAGCATTGGCAACATCATAGTAGTTCCACTTATACCAAGACTTTTTGCTAAAGCGGGTATTATCGGAGCAAAAGCCAAGTAAATTGCATTACCCGAACCTGTCATAAAAGCTCCCCCTAAGGTTATAACAGCTAAAAGCACTGTCATAAAGTGTGATGGTAAGCCTATATTTTTTGATAAATTAATCATATCATCAATAATACCAATTGCCATTAAGCCATGAGCAAAAAAACCAGCTGCCACCAAAAGCACTACCACTGAGGCAAAAGAATCTCCCATTCCTTTAAAAAAACTTTCAAAAGCATTACATGCTTCTTTGAAATTTCTTTTTACAGCTAAGTCTGAAAAAAATATTATGGCAATAGATAGCAAAACCACTACATTTACACTAAGGTTAATGTTAATTCCTAATTTTTCCATCACAACAGGAGAAAATACTATGGCAAATATAATTGGTAAAAATGGAAATATGGCATAAAACTTAGGAGTACCCAAAGTATTAGCATTTATTTTTAGCTCTGTAGGTTTAAATCCCATTTTTTTATCCATATATTTTTGCCAAAAAACATGAGCTATACCAACAACTAAAATTGTAGCTAAAGCCATAGGTAAAATTTTATGAAGTGTAAACACTAATAAATCTACTCCTAAAAAATTTGCTGCGGCAATACTATCTACCGCTAAAGGAGAAAATGTTACGGCACTACTTGTGGCAATTACTGCTACTGCCGATAATGGACTAATAGAAAGAGCTACAAGGGTTGGAAACATAGTTACCATCAGCAACAATCCTAAACCACTAGCAGAAGGTACCGCTAAAGTTAAAGTTACCCCTACAAGATAGGCTAAAAATAATAAGGTTGATGGAGAATTTAGTTTTTTTAACGGTTTAGTAAAAATCAACACAACCGAATCATTAGCTTTAATTTCTGACATATACATAGAAAATCCGCTTAACAACATAATTATCAATCCTAACCCAGCACTGTTTACACTAAACATATAGTCTAAAAAAGCGAGAAGATCTCCAACCATTAACCCTGTAGGTTTAACATTACTTGGTAATACTTCCCCTGTTTTTAATAGAGTTGCAGATGTAATTAAAATAAATCCTCCTATTAAAAGAACTATTTTAGCAGAATAGCCTTTTAATATTAATCTTCCAATTAAAATAACTGTTGCAATAACAATTAAAGCAGATATTATCATTTTACTTTCCTATTTTTTATTTGATTTTATTTTGTTCGGAATATTTAATTAAATTACTAGCTAATTCTACAACCATAGATGTTGCCAAAATTAAAGATTTCACAGGCAAAAATTCATAAATACTATGAAAGTTATAAGCTCCAGTAAATATATTAGGACAAGGTATCCCCTTTTGAGAAATCACAGCTCCATCATAGCCACCTCTCATTATTAATTTTTTGGGCTTAATATCTAAATTATTCATAGATTCTAATATTAATTCTTCTACCCAAGTAAATTTCTCTAAATGATTCGCTACATTAGAATATCTTGAATTTATATTAGCTTCTACGGTATTTTCTCCGTAAGTTTTATTAAATTCTGCAACAAGATTCTGTATAAAATTTAATCTTTTAATTCTAGTTTCTACTCCAAAATCTCTAATATCTATATTTAAAATAGTTTTACCAGTATTACCTTGTAGATTTTTTATCCAAAAATAGCCCTCTGTCCCTTCGGTTAGCTCTGGTCTTTCTTGCTCTGGAAATCTTGAAATAAACTCATGAGCAATTAAAAGAGAGTTTATCATTTTACCCTTTGCCGACATAGGATGCACACTTACCCCATGAAAAACTATCTCTGCATCATCGGCATTCCAATTTTCTGTAGAATATTCACCCCTACTACCACCATCTAGCATAAAACCAAGATCTGCAAAATTTTCTTCGGCAAAAGCCTTTGCTCCAAGTAATCCTTGCTCTTCATCGGGTAAAAAAGCAACTTTAATTTCACCATGTTTAATATGCGGATTATCTACTAAATATTTAAGTCCGCTAACAATAGCAGCAAGCCCTGCTTTATCATCAGCACCAAGCAGAGAGGTGCCATCAGTTGTAATTATATCTTCACCAATATAATTTTTTAATTCAGGGAATTTACTAACCTGCATCATGATATTTTTACTAGCATTTAGTACAATATCACCACCATCATAATTTTTGTGAATTTGTGCATGGGTATCGCCTTTTTGCTCACTACTGGTATCAAGATGTGCTGAGAACATAAGCCTTGGAACAGATATATCTGTATTAGAAAGAAGTGTAGCAGTTAAGATACAATTATCTGCAATTTTAACATCAACCAAGCCAATATCTTTTAGCTCTTGTGCGATTAAATTTGCTAACTCAAATTCTGATTTATTACTAGGTAAAACCCCAGCTTTAGGAATAGTTGTGGTATTGATTTTAGTATATTTTATAAAACGATCTACGACACTCATAAAATCACCTTTTTAGGTTATAAGATAAAATAATCTAACTAATTTTACCAACAATTACAACAGAAAACAATACAATATTTGTAAAAATAATATATCAAGCAAAGTGCAACAATAAATATATTTAATTATTTCCATTAATCAATGAATATGATATATTTTAGTTGTTATAAAAGGAGTAAAAAAAAATAAATGAAGCAACTTCCTAATATATTAACTATCATCAGATTAGCAATAATTCTTAGTTTTATTGCCATGTTATATTTAGAGAATAATACTTTTGAAAGATGGGTGTTTTTAACATTATTTGCTATTGCTAGTATTACCGATTTTCTAGATGGTTACCTAGCCAGAAAATATAATATTAGTTCTAATTTTGGCAGAATTTTTGACCCAATAGCTGACAAATCTTTAATTATCATTGTTTGTATTATGGTTTTATTAAAAGATGATATGCTGGCTAAAATAATCATTATCCCAATTATGATAACTATTTTAAGAGATTTAGTTATCTCAGGAATCAGAGAAGGTTTAGCAACCCAAAAAACCATTATTAAAGTAAGCAAAATGGGAAAGTATAAAACAACTTTTCAGATGTTAGCTTTAGGTTTTTTAATAATTGGTAGTTATGAAAACTTATTTTATATTAATTGTCTAAATATTGGAATAATTTTACTATATTTTTCTGTGGTATTATCTTTAATATCCGGATTTCAGTATATGAGACAATCTTACAAATCTATTAACAACTAATAAGGAGTATTGCAATGGAAACTGATTTAAACTCAAGAGAAGCAAGACTATACCGTATTGTTTCAGAATATATTAAAGCTAAAGACAAACTAGAAGTACAACACATTCACAATACAATCGTGATGTATGGTTCAGCCAGAATTTTATCTAAGGAAGAAGCTGAGAAAAACCTTAAATTAGCTCAAGAGAATCTTAAAACTGCTAAAGATAAACTTCTAGCTGAAAAGTTCTTAAAAAAAGCTGAGTATAAACACGAAATATCGGAATATTATGAAAAAACTCGTGAATTAGCCTATAAATTCGCTCAATGGTCTAAAAGCCTTCCTGACAAAGAAAAATATTATATATGTTCAGGTGGTGGACCAGGTATTATGGAAGCAGCAAACAGAGGTGCTTTTGAAGCTGGTGAAAAAACTATCGGGCTAAACATTGAGCTTCCTTTTGAACAAAGTTATAACAAATATGTTACTCCAGATTTAGCAATCAATTTTAATTATTTCTTTATGAGAAAATTTTGGTTCGCTTATTTTGCTAAAGCCTTTATTGTTTTTCCTGGAGGATTTGGTACAATGGATGAAGTATTTGAAATGCTAACTTTAGCTCAAACCAATAAGTTAGGTAAAACTGTACCTTTTGTTTTCTTTGGCTCAGAGTTTTTTAATAAAATTTTAAATATAGAACTTTTTGAAAAATACTCTTTAATTAGTGAAGACGATAAAAATACCTTTTTAATTACCGATTCTATTGATGAGGCTTTTGATTATATAACTAGTCGCTTATTTTCTATGGATTAAAATGCTTAAGCCTCAAATTTTAATTGTAGATGATGATGAAAAAATTGGTGATTTACTAAGTAAGTTATTTACTAACAATGATTTTGTGGCTTTTTCGGTATTAAGTGCTGATGATGCGAGGAAATTAATAAAATATATTTCGTTTAATGCTCTGGTGATAGATTACATGATGCCAAAAGAAAATGGCATAGATTTTATATCCTCGCTTCATGCTAATAATATTAATATCCCCTCAATTATGCTAACAGCAGTTGATGATGTGGATAATAAAATTCTTGCCCTTAATGGTGGTGCTAATGATTACCTTAGCAAACCTTTTAATTCGCAAGAGCTGTTATTAAGAGTTAAAAACCTCTTTAAAATAAGATACAATACTACAGACGATTCTCAAGATATTATTCTATGTGGTGATATTGCTTTTAATAAAATAAATAATTCTTTAAAAATTAATAATGAACTCATTAATTTATCTTCGTTAGAAACTGAAATTTTTAAAATCTTCATTAATAATATTAATAAAATAATTTATAAAGAAGATATTCTTAAAGAACAAGGTAAACCCCTTAACGAAAGTAATCTTAACACCTTAAATGTTAATATTATGAGATTAAGAAAAAAACTAGAAAATGGCAGTAAAAAATATATTAAAACCATAAGAGGAAAAGGCTTTATTCTTTCACCCGTATCATGAATAAAAATTTAATGATTCAAGAACTTTTTAAAAAATTAAAGCGGTTATACGGCAGGTACATTATCCTTCCACTTAAAAAACTTTTACCAAAAAGCCTTTATTATCGTACTATTTTAATAGTATCTGGCACTTTATTGTTGGTTCATGTTTTAGCTGCGATAATTTTTTACGATAATTATTGGCGGCAAATTCGCTCATTTTTATTAAGAAACCTAACCAATAATATTGCTAATATTATTTCCCAAGCTAGCGATGTTCAAACTCCCGAAGAAGTTGAAATGATTGTGGAAAGATTCCGCAAATATACTACTTTAAACCCTCAAATGGTAATAATTAACAATAACACAGCGATTTTACAAGATTTTGATGATAGCCCCTCAGAGCTAACTAGAGAAATTCAAAGATTAATTCCTAATAATCCTATTCATATTAAAGAATACGGAGAGAATTTTTCTATATTACGATTAAATGTTTTAATAAAAGATAATATCTATATTACCTTTTATTTAGAAAAAGATATGTTTTTTATAAAATCTATTACTTTTTTTGTAATATCAACTATTTTACTTTATTTTCTATCGCTATTAATAATTATCCAGTTTATACGGTTGCAGTTAAGACCAATTAATAAACTATCTAAATATGCTAAACTTTTTGGGAAAGGTGAAAAAATCCCATATATTCAGCCCAGTGGTTCTATTGAAATTAGAGAAACTACCATTGCTTTTAATGAAATGACCTCGCAAATTCAAAGATTTATAGAGCAAAGAACCATGCTTTTATCAAGTGTTTCTCACGATTTAAAAACATCTTTAACTAAAATTAATCTTATTTTAGATGTTAATGAAAATCCACCTGCTGAAGAAATTAGAGAAGAAGTTGAAAGCATGTATCAAATGATTTCTTCTTATCTGAACTTTGCTAGAGATGATTCTGTAATTTACGAAAAACAATACATTAATATTAAAGATTTCTTTAAATCAGTTATCAAAAATCCAAATTTTAAAGATATTAATATCAATATTATTTTTGAACAAACTCATAAAAATATTGAGGTAAGCCCACTTTTATTAAAAAGAGCAATGGATAATATCCTTAGCAATGCTCTACATTATGCTAATAAAATAGAAATTACTATCGCCGACTTAGGCAGCCATAATCTTTCAATTGCGATAGAAGATGATGGCACAGGTATTCCCGAAGAAGCTAGAGAACTGGTTTTTCGTCCATTTTATAAAATTAATGAAGCTCGCACAGCTAAAAAAGGGAGTGTAGGCTTAGGTCTTTATATTGTTAAAGATATTATAACTAAACACGGTGGTAGTATTGAACTTGGCGATTCCCAATATGGGGGCTTAAAAATAAATATTACACTACCACTTTAAAAAATTGAGTTAAATTATGAAAACTTATTTTCAATCACCGTTATTATCGCAAATAGATTTTATTGACCATGCTTTTTTTGGCAGAAATGGCGGAGTTAGTAGTGGAGTATATTCTTCTTTAAACACCAGCTATAAACTAGGAGATTTAAAAGAAAATGTAGATAGCAATCGCTCAATTATTGCTAAGAAATTCAATTTAAAACCAAATAAATTATTAACCCTTAACCAAGTTCATAGTACTAAGATTATTAATGTTAATAATTTGCAAGAGTTTGAAAACACTCACGATATAGAAGCCGATGGAATGATAACCGCTGATAGCAATATAGTTTTAGGAGTTTATACCGCTGATTGCATCCCTATTTTATTTGTGGATACCATTTCAAAAAATATTGCAGCTATCCATTGCGGATGGAAAGGATTATTGAACGGAATTATTCAAAACACCATTAATGAATTTAATAAAATATCTCCTAAAAACAACCTCATAATGGTAATTGGTCCTTGTATTCACCAAGAAAGCTATGAAGTAGATGACAAATTTTATGGAAATTTTATTAGCAAAGATACTGAGGCTAAAAAATTTTTTAAACAAATAGATAAAAAGTATGCTTTTAATTTGCCACTTTATGCTTATAATATAGGTATAAAATTAGGCATAAATAAAAATAACTTAGATATTATTAATTTAGATACTTATAAAAATGAAGATTTACTCTTCTCTCATAGAAGATCAACCCATAAGAATGAAGGCAAAGGCTTGCAACTTTCTTGTATAACTATTAAATCAAAGGAGTAGATTTATGAAGTTAATTTCTGGAACCTCTAATAGAAAATTAGCTGAGGAAATAGCTCAGCATTTAGGAACACCACTATTAGATACCAATATTGGAAGATTTGCCGACCAAGAAATCAATGTAGAAATTAATGAAAGTATAAGAGGTGAAGATGTTTTTGTAATTCAGTCTACCTCATACCCTACTAACGATAATTTAATGGAATTATTGGTAATTATAGATGCCCTAAAAAGAGGGTCAGCCAAACGGATTACCGCCGTAATTCCTTACTATGGCTATGCTAGGCAAGATAGAAAATCTGCCCCAAGAACTCCGATTTCTGCCAAACTTGTAGCAAATTTAATTTCAGTAGCTGGTAGTGATAGAATACTAGCTCTAGACTTACATGCCGCCCAAATTCAAGGTTTTTTTGATATTCCAGTGGATCATTTATTTGCCAATATCCTTTTTGTTGATGATATTAAAAATCGTGTTGGTACTGAAAATACCGTTATTGTATCACCAGATATTGGCGGAGTTATGCGAGCTAGATCAGTAGCTAAATGGTGTGGTGTAGATTTAGCAATAATAGATAAAAGAAGACCAGTAGCTGGAATTTCTGAGGTTATGAATATTATCGGAAATATAAAAGGTAAAGACTGCATCATTATAGACGATATTGCCGATTCTGCCGGCACATTATGTAATGGAGCTAAGGCTTTGCAAGAACACGGAGCAAAATCTATTTATGCTTATGCCTCACATGGACTGTTTTCTAGTAATGCAATGGAAAAAATAGATAACTCAGCAATTAAAGAAATTGTGGTTACTAATTCTATAAGTTTAGTCAATAAGGATTATATCTCACCAAGAATTAAATATTTAAGTGTAGCAAAAATCCTTGCTGAGGGCATAAAAAGAATATCTAATGAATCTTCCATGAGCGACTTGTTTTTGAAATAAAATTAAGATAACTATATCCACAAAAAACCAAGTATACAACATGATCTATGGGAATTAAGAATTACTATGTCTAATAATGTATATAAGGTTTTCTGTGAGAATATATCTAATGAAAGATTAGAAGTATACACAGCTCTTTCTTTACATAAAGATGAAGAAGAAGCATTAAAACTTTATTGGCTTAATCTTGAAATTGTATCTTTTTTTAATTATATTATTAATCCAATTGAGGTATTACTAAGAAACAAGATTCACTCTCATTTTACAAACAAATATCAATGTAGTAATTGGGTTGAATGCGGGAAATTTCAACAAGAATATCCTAATTTATATAAGGATTTATCTAATAAAATAGAAAATACGAAACCAAAGCCTAAAAAAGATGAAAAAAACTACATAGAAAAGGTTATTTCAAGATTAACTTTTGGAACACATATCAAAAGTATAATCATTTCTTTTTTAGAAAGATTATTAGTTTTACATAAAGATACTAAAAGAATAGAGAAAGAATTAAAAGGATACAAAAATAATTCGTAAAAAAGTGGGTGGGGCTTAGCCAACTCATAAATAAAATTTTATATCATCAACATAAAAATATTCTACCATTGGGATACCACCCTGCTCAATATAATAGTAAACTATATTTGCAATATGTGTCAATAAATAATGTTATTTTTTATAATAACCTTTGTGTATCTATAATAATAGATAACTAATTGTTTATACTCTAAATTAAAATCTTAGCAATAATATAACTTACACCACCATATACCTTACCTGTGGTTTCAACATCGGTTCTTACTCTTGTATTATCAAAATTAAAAACTAAATTTCCAGCTACACCTGTTGGTTGCCATATATCTGGGTTTTCCTCAGAATTTTTCAAACGATACCATTCCTCACCTAGATTTTTACTTTCTGCCTTTAAAACTCCCTCAGTATCATGTATAGCATTACTTAGGATTAATGGAATATTATGTGGGGCATTTGTATAACTTTGAATGCTACCACTAAATTCTTGAATACTATCTTCTTTATAACCAAATGGCATATTTTCACCAATATTTCTAAAACTTCTATTTCTTGAATCTGGTAATTTAAAAATATCTCCCTCTCCACCTCATGTATATTCTAAAACTGTAAATAAATCTGGATATAAATTTTTATCTAATTCTTGACCCTCACACTTTAAATATTCAATTACATTAGGATTAAATAATAAAGGATTATTGCTAGGAGTATCTAGAATTGTTCCAATAAAACCTTTAAAGAAATCTCTAAACATAGTATTTCTATTTTCAATTTCTTTGTTTAAATCCTCAACTGTTGCTCATAAAGTTTCATCTACTTCTACAGTAGCTTCTGTTATTTCGCTTATATTTATATTTTTTAATATAGTTTGCATTGTTATTTTTTCCTTATTTTATAAAATTAACGCTATTTACATTTTAAATATACATTAAAAGAATATATTTGTCAACAAAAAAATCAAAAATAATAGAGAATGATTATTAAATATGATTATAAATTAAGAGAATATCTTTAAATCCAATAATACTAGAAAATTACTGAACTTAAAGATATTTATAATTTGCTAAAACCCATAAAGAGTTTTAATTTCAGATATTAACATAGTTTGCAAATCTACAGCTCTCATGTTTTGATTATTAACATTTAAAGCTATAAACAGACTTTCCACCAGTGGCAATTTAGCTAGAATTACCTTGTTTTTTAGGCTATCTTCCAGCATATCAATTGCCATTTCACTAGCAAGGATACTACTACCAATTTCATGAAAAATTATCGCCTCACTATCTGCTGTAGCTTCTATTATACTTGCGGTGATTTTCGTACTATCTGTTCCAAAAGTATTTTCATCTAAGCCACTAGCATTAATAATCTGATAATCTAACTCTTTATTGCCACTCATTTCTTTAGCAAAGTGAATTGTTTCTTTTGCTAATTTAAAGCTATGGCTTACTACAATTAAATTTGCCATATTTATCCTCTATTTTTTTCTAAATATTCTAAAATTCCCTCAGCAATTACACAAAAAGAAGTTGCTCCAGCATCAATATGCCCTATGCTTCGCTCTCCTAAATAACTAGCTCTACCACTTTTAGCAACCATATCTTTAGTTTTTTCATCACCCTCTTTAGCTCCATTTACGGCATACTTAAAAATTTCATAGAAATCGGATGTTTCTTGCATTTTTTTAGCAAAGGCTTCGGTAAATCCGCTCATAGCATCTAGCATAGTTTTATCACCGATTTTAGATTTACCCTTTAACATAATTTCAGCTATCCCCACCTTCATAGCATTTAAAAAATCTTCATTGTTAAAAGATTCTTTATTTAAACCTTGTGATATTTTTAAGCAGGCAGAAGCATATAAAACTCCCGATGCTCCACCAACTTTCCCCAATAAAACCATACCAATTTTTTTCATGGTAGCTGATAAATTTAAATCTTCCCAAGTTTGGCTATCTGCTAAAACCGCTTCAAAACCTCTATAAATATTACTACCATGATCGCCATCACCCACTGCTCTATCTAGCTCGTTTAAATAATCTTTATTCTTTTGCAGGTGTGTGGTAATACTTTCAATAATCTCTTTAATTGCCCTAGTTTGCATTTTATTTTTTCCTTTATTAAAATTCTTTATAAAAATCGGTATTAGCTTTAGCTAAAAGTGGTTCTTTAAACTCATTTTTCATTCTTAATAAACTTACCGAAATACCTGGCATTTCAAGGGAAGTCATATAATTACCAACAAGATTTTTAATAACTTTAATATTTTTAGCTTTTAAGATTTTATGAAACTCGTTATTCATAATACTTAATTCCATCATTGGAGTTCCACCTAAACCATTAACTAAAAGACAAACTTCTTCACCTGATGATAGTTTTAAATGATTAATAACTTTATTTAACAACAATTCTGCAGATTCTTTAGCCGTTTTAATTTTATCTCTATAAACACCAGGTTCACCATGAATACCTAAACCTACTTCCATTTCATTTTCAGCTAGCTCAAAACTTGGCTTACCTGAGGCTGGCACAATACACGGACCTAATGATAACCCCATCGTTGCCATATTAGCAACAACATCAGTGGCAATCCTTTGGATACTCTCTAAGCTCTCACCTTTTTCGGCTAAAGCTCCTGCGATTTTATGAACTAGAATTGTTCCAGCTACCCCTCTTTTACCAACAGTATAAAGGCTATCCTCCACCGCAATATCATCATCAACCAAAACGGATGCTACTTTAATGTTGTTATCTTTTGCCATATCCATAGCCATTTCAAAATTTAGCACATCTCCAGTATAATTTTTTATAACAAGCAAAACCCCCATACCTTGATTAACTTCTTCAATCGCCTTATAAACTTGAAAAGGAGTAGGAGAAGTAAACACCGCACCACATACTGCGGCATCTAGCATACCAAAACCAACAAATCCAGCATGAGCCGGTTCATGTCCACTACCACCACCACTTACTAATGTAACTTTTTTAGTAAGATTCTTTCTGATAATTACATCTTCTTCAACACATAATTTTAAGTTCTGATTACTGGCAATCATGCCTTGTAGCATTTCTTTAACTACATCTTGTGGATTATTAATTAGTTTTTTCATGGTGTTTTCTCCATTATTTATTTTGATAAAATTTTAACACAATTAAAGATAATTAAAAAATATTTAAACAAACTTAACACATTATTGCTTGGTAAATAAACACTAGACTTTAGGTGAATTAGACAGTATAATTTTGGATGTTGTTTACACCCTTGGAGGTATCAACACTAACTGTTTTAAAAGGAAAAAATTATGACAGAACAATTTACTTTCACAGCTACACTTAGAGAAAAAGTTGGTAAGGGGGCCTCTCGTGAAGCTAGAAGACAAGGTCTTGTGCCAGCTACTATTTACGGTGATAATAAAGAACCAACTTCAGTTTGTTTATCGCCTAAAGAAGTTATGTCGCAACTTGTAAAAAATACCCTTTACAATAATATTTATAAAGTTGATATTGATGGTAAAGCTCAAGAAGTTTTAATCAGAGATATTCAACTTCATCCTGTATCTGATAATCCTCTACATGTGGATATGTTAAGAGTAGGTGCAAAAACTATTACCAGAATGGAAATTCCTGTGGTATTCCATAACCAAGCTAAATCTCCAGGACTTAGATTTGGTGGTTCTTTAAATATTTTATTACATTATTTAGAAATTGCTGCTAACCCTAAAAAAGCTCCTAAGCAAATTGATATTGATTTAGCTGAAGCAACTTCTGGTACCGTGATAAAAATTGAAGATATTAAACTACCAGAAGGTGTAAAAACTTATTACCCTAAAGGAACTCCAATTGCTTCACTTACCTCACAAGCTGCAGGTGAAGAAGAAGCTGCAAAATAGTTAAATACTCATGCTAATTGTAGGATTAGGCAATATCGGTAAAGAGTATCAATTAACTCGCCATAATGTGGGTTTTTTGTGCTTAGATTATATTGCCTCTTTCTATAATTTTCCTAGTCCTAAAGCCGACTTTAAATCATTAATTGCTGAAAAAACTATTAATACAACTAAAGTTATCTTGCAAAAGCCTCAAACTTTTATGAATCTATCAGGAAGTGCAGTACAGCCTTTGTGTAGTTATTATAAAATATTGCCAGAAGATATTATAGTAATTCAAGACGATATTGATTTAAACTTTAATGAAATTCGCTATAAAACTAATAGTAGCGATGGCGGACAAAAAGGAATACGAGATATTCAAAATAAAATTGGTAAAAATATCCATAGAATTAAAATTGGTGTCGGCAGACCAAACACTCCGCAAGATATTAGCGATTATGTTCTAAGTAATTTTAATAAATCTGAAATTATTGCACTAGAACAAACTTTTTATAATTTTGCCATAGAGTTGCCGCACCTAATTAATAAAGATTTCAAAACTTTTATAGAAAATATTAAAAAAACTAGGAATTAAAATGTCTTTAAATTGTGGAATTGTTGGCTTGCCGAATGTGGGAAAATCAACTTTGTTTAATGCTTTAACTTCAACTCAAAATGCCCAGTCAGCTAATTATCCTTTCTGCACTATTGAGCCTAATAAGGGAATTGTGAATGTTCCTGATAGCAGATTAGAAAAAATCGCTGAAATTTCTAAATCTAAAACTATCTTGCCAGCAAAATTAGAGTTTGTAGATATTGCAGGGTTAGTTAAAGGAGCTAGCAAAGGTGAAGGTTTAGGTAATCAGTTTTTAGCTAATATTAAAGAAGTTGATGCAATTATCCATGTATTAAGATGTTTTGAAGATGGCAATATAATCCATGTGGAAGGCAGTGTTGACCCTATTCGTGATGCTGAAATTGTTAATTTAGAATTAATCATGGCAGACTTTGAAAGTTTAGAAAAAAGACTACCAGCCCTAGAAAAAAAAGCTAAAGGTGGTGATAAAAACTCAGCAGAACAAGTAGATTTAATCAAAAGAATGTTGCCAGTTTTACAAACAGGAAATCCTGTAAGAAGTATAGATTTTACTGAGGATGAACAAAATATCGTAAAAAAGATGTTTCTCATGAGTGCTAAGCCTGTACTTTATGTTTGTAATGTGGCTGAAGACGATTTAGAAAACGATAACGAATATGTAAAAAAAGTTCAAGAATTAGCTAAAAAAGAAAATGCAAATTGTGTTAAAATTTCCGCCCAAATAGAGCAAGAAGTTTCTGCTTTAGAATCTGCTGAGGAAAAAAAAGAGTTTTTATCAGCATTGGGCTTAAATGAAACTGGGCTTGATAAAATTATTAAATCTGCCTTTGCTCTTTTAGGATTACATACTTTTTTCACCAGTGGTCCTATAGAAAGCCGTGCTTGGACGATTCCTATAAATACTAAAGCTCCACAAGCTGCTGGGGTTATCCATAGCGATTTTGAAAGAGGTTTTATTGCAGCTGAGGTAATTTCTTTCAACGATTTTATAGAATATCAAGGAGAATCTAAAGCCCGTGATCAAGGTAAAATGCGTTCTGAAGGCAAAACCTACATCGTAAAAGATGGCGATGTAATCTTATTTAGGTTTAATGTGTAATTAAATTTTAAAAGGCAAGATTAACTATTCCTTGCCTTTACTTCTCAAAAATAGCTAAATTTTTTATATTTTTAGATAGGCACATGGCTTTAAATTTTTCACCCATTTGGGTGGGTGAGATTAAAGTTGTAATTTGCTCTATAAAATCTTGTTTATCTTTTGTTTCAACAATATTTTTTAACAATATACTAGCTCTTTCATGAATTCCCAAATTTTCTAAGAATTCTTTTTGGGTAATTACTTTAAACTTATCAATCTTAAGTTCATTAACTGCCATATGCAGTTCTTTAAAATTAACATTATAGGTAAAATCTACCTCACCTACTTGATTAATAATTTCAAAAACATCTAAAACTTTATGATTTTTATAGCCTCTAATACTATTACGAAACTCAGGAGTTGTATAACCATAATCAATAGTTAATATTACACCACTAAACTCAGCAACTATTGCCGATAAATAGTTAAATATAGAATTAGCCATAGGAGATGTTTCATAAATTATCTCTTTATCTGTTGGTATTATTTCTTTTGGCAATAAGTAATTTTCAGTTTTTAAAAAAACTAATTTTAGCTTATTATTTTTATCTATATCTACCATTAACTCAAAACAATTATTTTCTTTTAAAAGATACTGTTTTGTTGGCAGACTATCAAAAAACTCGTTAGAATATATTAAAACTGGAGCATCAACATCTATTTCTTCTACCGATTTTACCCAAGAAATATTAGTATAATCTTGCAATATACTTTTTTGTAAGTGGATTAGCTCTTGATTGATTTCAACAATTTTTATATTTAAAGAATCATGAAATTCTTTTACTTTTTTTGTGGCTCTTAGAATATCTGCCATTAAAGTACCCCTACCAGCACCTAGTTCTACTAAAAAGCACTTATCGGGACTTCCTAATTTAAACCAACAATCTAACAGCCATAAACCTATTAATTCACCAAATACCTGCGATATTTCTGGAGCAGTGATAAAGTCTCCCTTTAACCCTAAAGGATTAGAATTTCTATAATATCCCTCTTCTGCGACCGCAGATAAGCTCATAAACTTATCAAAGGGAATTGCTCCTTGCTCTTTAATTAACTTTACTATCTTTTCTTTTAGCATAATTTAATATAAAAATTCCAACAATAATCATAGGTAAAGAAAGCACTTGCCCCATAGATATGGTATTAAAGAAGTAAATTTCACCTACTCTAAAAAATTCTACGAAAATCCTAAAAATTCCATAGCAAATTAAAAGCATACCGCTTAAATACCCTTCTTTTTCATAAAACTTTTTTTGCCACAGGATAGCTAAAATTACAAACAATACGATTCCTTCTAAAAAAGCCTCGTATAATTGCGATGGATGTCTTGGTAAAAATACATTAGGAAAATGCACTGCCCAAGGTAAGTCTGTAGGCTTGCCGTAAAGTTCAGCATTAACAAAATTTGCCAATCTTCCTAGAAATAAACCGATAGGCACACTTGGAGCAATTATATCGGTAACCCTTAAAAAGCTAATTTTATATTTTTTTGCTAATAGAAATGAGGCTATTATAACTCCGATTAAGCCACCATGGTAAGACATGCCACCTTGCCATAAATAGAAAATTTCTATTGGATGCTGGATATAATAAGAAAATCCATAAAAAATTACAAAGCCTAATCTTCCCCCTAGAAGAACTCCCAAAATTACATAGAATAGTAAATCTTCAAGAAAATTTTTCTTTTTATCTTGGGGGATTAAATTAAGATTCTTATTAAGGAACTTAATATAAAATAAGGCAAATATTGCTCCAAAAATATAGGCTAAAGAATACCAGCGAATCTCAAACGATCCTATTTGTAAAGCTACAGGCGAAATATCAGGGAAATTTATCATCTTTTTTATGTATTTTGATCTTCTATTTCAAATATTTTAACATCTTTTTTAATTATTTCTCTTTTTAATTGAATAACTAAAAGTCCATTTTTAATATGCGAAGAAATTGGGATTACTTCTTCTGCTAGCAAAAAAACTTTTTGAAACTTACGGCAAGATATGCCATGATGAATATATTCTACATTAACATCTTTAATCTTTTTTTCACCAGTAATAATTAGCTCATTATTCTCTTGATGTACCGATAAATCTTCTTTATCAAAACCTGCCACCGCAATTTTAATTACTAACAGCTCATTATCGTGCTGTTCTATATTATAGGGCGGATAGTTATCTGAAGATTTTAAACATTTTTCTAAAGCCTGACCTATGGAATCAAAGCCTAATAAAAATGGATGGTTAAATAATAGTCTTGACATTTTCTCCTCAAAATTATACGAAACTACATACTATTTATTATATAGTTCATATTATAAAATATTCAAGATGGCTAGTTGCAAAGATTCCATTCCTTCTTTTGTTTGTGAACTACTAAGAATAAATTCAGGATAGCAAGCTGGACGAGTTTCTATAGTTTTTACTACACTTTGTGAAACTTCATTTAATACAAATTTATTAATTTTATCGGTTTTAGTTAAAACTATCTGATAAGACCTACCATAATAATCTAAAAAATCCATAATATGAAAATCTATTTCTTTAAAGCCAACTTTAGCATCAATTAATAGAAAGATTCTTCTTAAGTTTTTAGCTTTTTGCAGATATTCTACTACTAAATCATTCCAAAGGTCTTTAACACTATGAGAAACCTTAGCATAACCATAGCCTGGTAAATCTACAAAGTATAATTCCTCGTTTAAAGAAAAATAATTGATTTCCTTAGTTTTGCCAGGATGTTGCGAAACTTTCACTAATTTTTTTCTATTTAAAAGTGCATTAATTAAAGAAGACTTCCCAACATTAGACCGACCCCAAAAAGCGACCTCTGGTAATCCTGTTTGTGGAAGTTGCTTAAGGTGTGCTACCCCCAAAACAAAATTACATTGTTTTCTAAAAAAACTAAGATCTTTTTTTAAAACCTCTTGAGAATCCATAATTTTACTAAGAAGTTTTACGTTTTTTACGTTTTAAGCCGTATTCTTTATGAACAACTTTATTAATAATTAATTGCTGACCTATGGATATAATATTACTCCAAGTCCAGTAAATTACTAAGCCCACTGGGAAAGAGCCTAATACAATCACCAACACAAAAGGCATTAAGTTCATAATTCTTTGTTGCATTGGATCTAAAGATTGCGACATAGATAGTTTTTGCTGGAAGAACATAGTAACCCCCATAAAAATAGGCCAAGCTCCAATATGTAAGAAAGCTGGTAGATCCATAGGAATTAAACCAAATAAGGTAAATATATTAGATGGATCCATCGCCGACATATCTCTAACCCAACCAATAAATGGAGCATGCCGCATTTCAATACTAATAAAAATCACCTTATAGATAGAAAAGAAAATTGGGATTTGTAAAAGTAGTGGCAAACATCCAGAAAGCGGATTAACTTTTTCTTTTTTATAAAGATTCGCAATTTCTTTATTATATTTTTGCATATCCCCTTTATGAAGATTCTTTAGTTCTTTCATTTTTGGTTGCAATTCTTTCATTTTCGCCATTGAAATGTAAGATTTATATGCAATCGGTAGAATAATCGCTCTAATAATCACGGTGAAAATTAAGATAGTAAAACCAAAATTTCCTACAAAATCATAAATAAATAACAAGAATTTCATCATTGGTTTAGTAAAAAAGAAGAACCAACCAAAATCAATGGCATCGGTAAATCTACCAATTTCGTATTTATTATCGTAATTACTTAAAAGACGATATTCTTTAGGTCCAACAAAAACTCTTGTAGTTTTAGAAACACTTTCACCGCTGTTAAGTACAGTATCTTTTCCAATAGAATCTAATTGGAAATTATCAACATTTTGCGAATCCTTATAAGATAAGAATCTTGCTCTATAGTTTTGAGAATTATCTAAGATAATAGAAGAAAGCCAATATTGATCGGTAAAGCCAATCCAGCCCCCTTGTGTATCAAACTCAAATTTTTCATTTAGAACATCTTTATAGTCAACTCTTTCTAAGCTACCACCTACATAACCTACATAGCCCTCATGAGAAATAAATAAATCTCTTACATCTGGTTTGCCATGCCTAACAATTAAAGAAAAAGGATTAATACTTAAATTTTGCGAAGAATTATTAATAACTTCATCCTTAATACTAAGCATATAAGAATCATCAATAGAAATATGTTTTTTAAAAGTGATTCCCTGAGAATTTTTCCAAACTAATACTACAGGAGTGTTAGGGGTAAGTTTATTGCTACTACCTTTGTCTAAAGCCCAAATAGTATTTGAATTTGGTAAATCTATTTTGTTTTCTGATAACCATCCGCTTTCAAAAAAGTAAGCATCTTTAGCACCTTTTTTACTAAATATATGAATATTAGGAGATTTTCTATCTATAGTTTCATTAAAATGTAATAAAGAAATATCATCCAGTCTGCCTGCTTGTAAAGAGAAAGACCCTTTTACCATTGAGTTAGAAATTTCAATACGAGGTAAATTTTGTGGTTGTGAACTAGAACCATTTTCTGTAATTTTTTGATTTGGCGAAGTATTATTACTTACCGCACTAACCGTAGTATCAGCTGTATTTACTTCGGATTCTCTTATATCTTTTAAAAAGAGGTTATCCCAAAAAATTATGATTAAAAAAGCTAAAACCGCTGCAATTACAAAATTTTTATTAAACATATCATCCATAAATAAACCTCTTAAATTACTTTGAAATATGAATATTCATAAAACAAAATCAATTAATTTTTATCGTTTTGGTGGCACTGGATCGTAGCCATATCCCCCAAAAGGATTACATTTTAAAACTCTTTTTATTACTAAGTAAGTTGCAAAAAATATATTGTGTTTTTTATAACTTTGCAAAGCATACTGCGAACAGGTTGGAGTATAACGACAACTTGGTGTTAAAAAAGGAGAAATCGCAATCTGATAAAACCTTATAAGACCAATTGCTAAATAAGAAAATACTTTCCCTAATTTATTAAGGAACTGCAACAACTTTTTTAATAGCATGAGCGAATAAATCCTTCATTTTAGCAAAGTTATAATCAAATGCTTTAGATCTACCAATTACACAAATAGAAAAACCATGAGTATCAATACTGGTTAAAACACTCATGGCTATGTTCTTTAGTCTTCTTCTTACTTTATTTCTTACTACAGCATTCCCAATTTTAGAGCTAGTAATAAAACCAACATCTACATAATTGAGATTTTTATCTTTAATATAAAGAATGATAAATGGGCTATAAACTAATTTATCACCATTTTTTTTTAGATTAGAAAACTGCTTAGCTTTGACTATCCGCTTTACTTGTGTTTTATGCACTTAGTACATAACGCCCTTTAGAACGTCTTGCTGCTAATACTTTTCTGCCGCCTTTAGTTGCCATTCTAACTCTAAAACCGTGCCTTCTTTTTCTAACTAACTTACTAGGCTGATATGTTCTTTTCATAGAGCCGTCTCCTTAACTTAATCTTTAATCTACAAATAAGCAGATACTACATCAAATAAAATTATTAGTCAACTATTTTTGCTGTAAAATTATCTATAGTACAAGTGTATCTCGTACTTAGTAAGATTTGTATCCACCAACCCATTAACTTTTACATTTAAACTAGGTGCAGTGTTATTAATAGTAGTTTTTAAATTTTCAACCTTATTCCATAAATTCTTTTGCTCTGATGGATTTAAGCCTTTCGGAATATTTATTAACATCAATAATTGAATATTTTTTTTTGGAGAAAAATGTTTATTGATAATTTTTTGCTCAACATCTTTCATATTAGTTTGCTCTGTAATACTTAAAAAATAAGCATATTCCTTTTTCTTTTCGCCAATAAAAATTTTATCACGAAAAAGAGAAGCCTGCAAAGTTGTACTAAATATAAAAAAACATAAGAATATTTTTATAAAAACTCTTGCCATAATTAATCTTAAGTTAAATTTAATCTTGATTTTTTTTAATTATACAATAATATATGATAATATGTATAATAATATATACTAATTATTATACCAACATTTAATGTTGCAGATTTTTATGAAGTAAGTACCCGTAGCTCAACTGGATAGAGCATCTGACTACGAATCAGAAGGTTAGGAGTTCAAGTCTTCTCGGGTACGCCAATAATAAAATTTAGAAGGTTTCTCTGTGAATTTTTTAAAAAAAATATTTTTTAACTCTATTTATAAAGAGCTATTACAAAACTTTTTTTCAAACAAAAATAAATTAAACTACTCTTTAGTTGGTTTTGGGAATCCGTATAATAGCAGCTCATCTAATAATGAGTACAATTTTTTAATTTTAAATAGAGATGATAATAACAGAAGTTCTTCAAACAGATCTTCAACAAGAAGTTCAAATGCAAGTAGCTCAGGAAGTTCTTCTAATAGAACTATAAATTCTTCAGGCAAAACCTCAAAATACTCAGGTACAAATAGAGGAAATTATGCTTCAAGAAATTCAGGTAATTCTGACGATGGCTCGGAAGAATCAATTGAATCTACTCTAAAAAAACATAAAGCCGTAAGATTACCAACTTTCTCAGTTAGAGATAAAGTAAAAGAAGCTCATAAAGATAGAATTAAGACAGGAAATGGCTATAATAGTAATATTAAAGAATTAGTACAGCAAAATCGTAAGAATAGAGAAGAACAAGCTATTCGTTTACAAACTGCTAAAAACATAGATCAAGAAGAAGTAGGAGACTATATTTCTGCCTTATCTACTGCAGTAGAAGGTAAAGGAATCGTAAATAACCAATTAAAAGTTTTGGCATTTATGATTTTTGCTTTAATTGTTATTATGTTCGTAATCGGAACTTTCTTAAATCAAGCAAACCCTCTTGTTCCAATTTTATCTTCTATTAATAAACCATTATCTATTAAAATAATAGATAATAAAGATATAAAAATATTTGAAACTAAAAGAGAATCAAGAACTTTAACTTATGCTTCTAATATTTCAAAAAACTTTGAAAATGCTTTTATTGCACTTCATGCTTTAAATGAGCTTATTTACCAAAAATCTAAAAATCAAGCTCAAGAAGAAAGAATCCCTATTGAAAGTATAAGAATAGATCAAGATTTTATAAACTATCTAATACTAGACTATCGCAACTATATAAACTCACCTAGAGAAAGTATATTTAGAGCAAATACCTCTATATTTGGAACTATTTCTGATGTAGTTATTGCTATTCCTAATACATTTTTAGATTGGGCAAATAGTTTATTTACCAATAAACCTGTATTTGTAGCAGGATTTGAATTATTAAATGAATTTGAACCTGCCGACCAGCCATTACTTCCTGATAATAAAATTGATACTTATTATATTAACGAAATGGCTAAAATTAATGAAAATGTGTTTAATAAAAACGATTTTTATGTAATTAATGGCTGTAAAATTTTTAAAGATCCAGAAGATTTATCTAGCCCAGCTTGTGAATTTTCTTCTATTAATATTATAATGACAAAAATGTACCAGCCTGATAATACTGGTTTCTTAGCTAGATACATTAATCCTATTAAAGATTATTTATTAATAAATTGGTTGAAAGAAAGAGTATCCTTATCTAATTTCTTTGAATTATTTTTAAATATGACTTACTTCGGTAATTATCAAATTGGTATGAAGTCTTCTTTTATAGACTATTTTGAAAAAATTGCCCCAGATACTATGGATGTTCCACATGCTTTATTTATGATAAAACTTCTTTATGATAATAATAAAAATTAC
>JAIRQL010000045.1 GCA_031256515.1 Alphaproteobacteria bacterium | reverse complement strand
ATCGCTGCTGTCAGTGTTGTCTTCCCATGATCCACATGTCCTATCGTTCCCACATTCACATGTGGCTTATTTCTTACATAGCTCTCCTTAGCCATTCCTTCTCTCCATCTACTTTAATTTAATCTGTTCTAATTTTTACTAGAATATTTTGTTTTAATTTCTTGTGCTACATTCTCTGGAACTTGAGCATAATGCGAAAACTGCATAGTAAATTGTGCTCTTCCTTGAGATTTAGATCTTAAATCTTGAATATAACCAAACATTGAACTCAAAGGCACTGAAGCTAAAACAACTTTAGCATTACCTCTGTCTTCCATAGAGTTAATTTGACCTCTTCTACCATTAAGATCACCAATAATATCACCCATGTAATCTTCTGGAGTTACAACTTCTACTGCCATAATTGGCTCTAAAAGTTTTGCTGAAGATTGGTTCATAGCATCTCTAAAAGCTCCACGACCAGCAATTTCAAATGTTAAAGCATTAGAATCTACCTCATGGAAAGAACCATCATAAAGTTCTGCAGCAATATCTACCACTGGGAATCCAGCTAACACTCCATTTTGCATAGCACTAATAATACCTTTTTCAACACTTGGGATATATTCTCTTGGAATAGCTCCACCAACTACTGAATTGGTAAATTTAAAACCTTCACCTGGTTGCAATGGTGAGAATTTAATTTTAACTCTCGCAAACTGACCAGCACCACCACTTTGTTTTTTATGAGTAAACTCAAGATCAACTGGTTTAGAGAAAGTTTCTCTGTAGGCAACCTGTGGAGCCCCCACATTAGCTTCTACTTTAAATTCTCTTTTTAATCTATCTACAGTAATTTCAAGATGAAGCTCACCCATACCAGCTAAAACTGTTTGACCACTTTCTTCATCGTTTTTAACTCTTAAAGAAGGATCTTCTGCTACTAGCCTAGAGATACCCATACCCATTTTTTCTTGGTCGGCTTTAGTTTTAGGCTCAATTGCAATTTCAATAACTGGATCTGGAAAATCCATTTTTTCTAAAATAACTGGAAAAGATGGATCACAAAGAGTATCACCCGTTGTAGTTTCTTTCATCCCAACCAGTGCTACAATATCACCAGCTTCAGCTGTATCAATTTCTTCTCTGTTGTTAGCATGCATTAAAAGCATTCTACCAACTCTTTCTTTCTTATCTTTAACTGAATTTAATATTGTAGAACCTTTTTCTAATTTACCAGCATAAATTCTACAGAATGTTAAATTACCCACATGCGGATCATTCATAATTTTAAAAGCTAAACCAGCAAATTTTTGTCCTGAAGATTGTTCTATTTCTATAGTTTTTTCAGAATCTTTAGCATCTAAAGCAGAAATTTTTCCTAAATCTAAAGGCGAAGGAAGATAATCTACAACTGCATCTAAAAGAGGTTGTACTCCTTTGTTTTTAAAGGCTGAACCACAAATTACTGGAACAAAAGTATATCCTATTGTACCTTTTCTGATACATCTTTTTAAATCAGCAACAGAAATTTCTTTACCTTCTAAATAATCTTCAAGAAGTTTATCATCCATTTCTACAGCTTTTTCAACTAAAGCTGATCTCATTTCTTCAGCTTTAGCTTTTAGATTATCAGGGATTTCCACATAGTTAAATTTCGCACCTAATTCTTCGTTTTCCCAAACAATAGCACGATTCTCTACTAGATCTACAACTCCAATAAAATCAGATTCAATACCAATAGGTAATTGTAAAACAAGTGGAGTTGCTCCTAATCTATCTTTAATCATATCAACACAACGTTCAAAGCTAGCACCTGTTCTGTCTAATTTATTAACAAAACACATTCTAGGAACATTATATTTATCTGCTTGTCTCCAAACGGTTTCACTTTGAGGCTCTACACCTGCTACACCGTCAAAAACTGTTACTGCACCATCAAGCACACGAAGAGATCTTTCTACTTCAATAGTAAAATCAACGTGACCTGGTGTATCTATAATATTAACTCTGTGATCTTTCCAGAAACAAGTTGTTGCAGCTGAAGTAATTGTAATACCTCTTTCTTGCTCTTGCTCCATCCAGTCCATAGTTGCATTACCTTCATGAACTTCACCAATTTTGTGAGAACGACCAGTATAATACAAAATTCTTTCAGTTGTTGTAGTTTTACCAGCATCAATATGTGCCATAATTCCAATATTACGATAATTCGCTAATTGTATCTTTTCCGCCATAACAACCTCTTACCAACGATAATGTGCAAAAGCCTTATTAGCTTCAGCCATTTTATGTGTATCTTCTTTCTTCTTAACTGCACTACCTCTAGAATTAGATGCATCTAGCATTTCATTACAAAGTCTTTCAGTCATAGTTTTTTCACTTCTTTTTCTTGATAAAGAAATCAACCAGCGAATCGCTAAAGCATTTCTACGATCACCTCTAACTTCCACAGGAACTTGGTAAGTTGCACCACCTATTCTTCTTGATTTAACTTCAATAGAAGGCTTAACATTATCAACAGCTTCATGAAAAACTTCAATTTGACTTTTACCAGATTTGTTAGCTAACATATCCAAAGATTCATAGAAGATTTTTTCAGCTACTGACTTTTTACCTTCATACATCAAACAATTAATAAATTTAGTTACCAAAGTATCTTTATACTTAGGATCTGGCAACACTTCTCTTTTCTCTGCGGCATGACGACGAGACATACTTTAACCTCTTTTAAATTTCTTTTAATTAATAATTATTTTTTTGGTCTTTTAGCACCATATAAAGAACGTCTTTGACGTCTTTTATCAATACCTTGTGTATCTAATGTACCTCTGATAATGTGATATAACACACCTGGTAAATCTTTAACACGACCACCTCTTACTAAAACAACACTATGTTCCTGTAGATTATGTCCTTCACCTGGAATATATGCTGTTACTTCTTGCTGAGATGTTAGCCTAACCCTAGCAACTTTTCTTAAAGCTGAATTCGGTTTTTTTGGAGTAGTAGTATAAACACGAGTACATACCCCTCTTCTTTGCGGCGAACCCAATAACGCTGGCACTTTATTTCTTGAAGCTACTTTTTGTCTAGGTTTTTTAATTAACTGATTAATTGTTGGCATAACACTCCCATACTTTTTTATATTGTATCTCAATTCTTTATATCAAACAGACTAAGATACATTAGCAATTTATTTTAAATTAGTCAATTACATTTGTAAAAAATTTTACAAATGTAATTTTTAAGCTCTATTTTTTATATTTTCTTAACAAAAATCCTGTACCTGCTGGTATTAATCTTCCTACAATAATATTTTCTTTTAAGCCTTCTAATCTATCAACTTTACTTAAAAGAGCTGCTTCTGTAAGAATTTTAGTGGTTTCTTGGAAAGAAGCCGAAGAAATAAACGAACGAGTTTGTAAAGACGCTCTTGTTATACTTTGTAATATTACATTAAAACGAGCTGGTTCTTTATTATCTTTTTCTAATTCTTCGTTAGTTTCAAAAATATCTAATCTATCAACGATGTCTCCTAAAATATATTCAGAATCCCCCGCATCAGTGATTTCAACTTTTTGCAACATCTGACGGACAATAACTTCAATATGCTTATCGTTAATACTCACACCTTGTAGTTTATATACATCTTGCACCTCATTAACCATATAAGAAGCAAGAGCAGTAATTCCTTTAGTTCTTAAAATATCATGAGGATTAACTGAACCATCGGTAAACTGATCACCTTTTTCTACAAAATCACCCTCATAAACAAGAAGCTGTTTGTCTTTAGGAATTGTATATTCACAGTAAACACCCGAATCTTCCTTAGAACGAACAATAATATTTCTTTTGTTTTTATAATCTTGCGAATACTCAACCACCCCAGCAATATCTGAAACAATGGCTGAATCCTTATATTTTCTAGCTTCAAAAAGCTCAATAACCCGAGGAAGACCCCCTGTAATATCACGAGTTTTTACGGATTCTTTAGGTACTCTCGCGATAATATCACCTGGATGAACTTCTTGCCCATTATTTACCAAAATAATAGTATTTGGTTGTAATGGATAAGATATATCAGACTTCGCATTATTATCACCACTTAGAATTATTCTAGGTTTTAAAGCTGAAGTTCTGCTTTGTTGTCTCCAATTGGTAACCACTTTAGAAGAAATCCCAGTAGCTTCATCGGTTTGTTCACTTAAAGATAAACCATCTAGTAAATCACCATATTCTACTACCCCAGAAAATTCTGTAATAATTGGCACAGTAAAAGGATCCCACTCAGCAAGTTTAAAGTTAAAGTCTAGCTTATCGCCATCTTTAGCATAAAGTTTAGCTCCGTAAGGAATTTTTTGACGGAATCTTTCTTGTCCTAAATCATCTAATAAGATAGCTTCACCACTACGACTTAACACAATGCTTGTACCGTCTTTAGCAGTAATTACCCTAGCATTTTCTAATTTAAACACACCTGAGATTGGAGCTTCTATAGAATTTTTCTCAGCAATTTTTTGAGCCGCACCACCAATATGGAAAGTTCTCATAGTAAGCTGTGTACCTGGTTCACCGATAGACTGAGCTGCAACAACCCCTACAGCTTCCCCTAAATTTACAGGATAACCTTTAGAAATATCACGACCATAACACTTAATACAAATCCCTCTTTTTTCTTTACACATTAGCACTGATCTAACATTTACTTTGTCTAATCCGCTTTTGTCAATTATTTGAGAAATTTTTTCATCAATATAAGTTTGCGATGGTACAATAACTTTTCCAGTTTTAATATCTTTAACATCTTCGGCTAAATATCTACCTAAAATTCTATCGCCTAAACTTTCTACGATATGTCCGCCTTCAATGATTGCTCTAACTTCAATACCTTGATCAGAACCACAATCTTCGCTAACTACAATCATATCTTGAGCCACATCCACTAAACGACGAGTTAAATAACCAGCATTTGCTGTTTTTAAAGCCGTATCAGCAAGACCTTTTCTCGCTCCATGAGTAGAGTTAAAGTATTCTAAAACTTTTAAACCTTCTTTAAAGTTAGAGATAATTGGAATCTCAATAATCTCACCTGAAGGTTTTGCCATTAAACCTCTCATCCCTGCTAGCTGTTTTAACTGAGCTACTGAACCCCTTGCTCCAGAGTGCATCATCATATAAACAGAGTTTACAGGTTTACCTGGAGTTTGCTTTAACATTTCTACCATCATATCATCGGCGATTTTGTTAGAACAAGAAGACCAAGCATCAATAATTTTATTATATCTTTCCCCTTCTGTAATTAAACCTTCTGAGAATTGTTTTTCGTACTCTTTAACTTTGTTTTCAGTTTCTTCAACTGTGGCAAATTTAGTATTAGGAATGATTAAATCGTCTTTACCAATAGATATACCAGCTTTACAAGCAGCAGTGAATCCTAATTGCATAATATGGTCTACAAATTCTACCGTAGCTTTTTGACCGCAATAACGATAAATATAATCTATCATAGAAGCCACTTCTTTTTTAGTTAAAGTTTTATTAACTAAAGAGAAATTAACTGCTTCATGCTCTGGTAATTGTTCGGCTAAGAATATTCTACCTGGAGTTGTTTCAACTACTTCTTTACCTAATTTATATTTTATTTTAGTATGCAAAGTAATAACTTTAGCATCAAGAGCTTTTTCTAATTCGGCACTTGTAGAAAAAGTTTTACCTTCGCCTTTTTCACCTTCTCTTTGTAAAGATAAATAATAAATACCTAAAACAATATCTTGCGATGGCACAATAATCGGACGACCATTAGCAGGAGATAAAATATTATTAGTAGACATCATTAAAACTCTTGCTTCTAGCTGAGCCTCTAATGATAATGGTATATGAATCGCCATTTGATCGCCGTCAAAGTCGGCATTAAAAGCCGTACAAACAAGCGGATGTAAATGGATTGCTTTACCTTCAATTAATTTTGGTTCAAATGCTTGAATCCCTAATCTATGCAAAGTAGGAGCCCGATTTAATAATACTGGATGTTCTTTAATAACTTCTTCTAAAATATCCCATACTTCTGCTCTTTCTTTTTCTACCATTTTTTTAGCAATTTTAATGGTTGAAGCAATTCCGTACATTTGTAATTTAGAATAAATAAATGGTTTAAATAGCTCTAAAGCCATTTTTTTAGGAAGACCACATTCATGAAGTTTAAGGTAAGGTCCTACTGTAATAACCGAACGACCAGAGTAATCTACCCTTTTACCTAAAAGATTTTGTCTAAAACGACCTTGTTTACCTTTTAGCATATCAGCAAAAGATTTAAGTGGTCTTTTATTACCATCGGTAATAGGATTACCTCTTTTAGTGTTATCAAATAAAGCATCAATCGCTTCTTGCAACATTCTTTTTTCGTTTCTAATAATAATATTAGGAGCACCTAACTCTATTAATTTTTTCAAACGATTGTTTCTGTTAATAACTCTACGATATAGATCATTTAAGTCAGAAGTTGCAAATCTACCACCATCTAACGGCACAAGAGGTCTTAAATCTGGAGGTAATACTGGTAATACATCCATAACCATCCATTCTGGTCTTGTCCCAGATTTAATTAAAGAATCAATAATTTTTAATTTTTTAAGGATTTTTTTAGATTTAATATCCGACATAGTTTCAGCTAAAGAAAGTCTAAGTTTTTTAGCTTCAAGCTCTAACTCAATTCCCATTAAAATTTCTTTAATAGCCTCAGCACCCATTTCAGCTTTAAATGATCCCTCACCTAATTCGGCAACAGCATCACGATATTCTTCTTCAGAAATTGTTTGATTAATTTTGAAGGTAGATACACCTGGATCTATCACAATATATTTTTCAAAATATAAAACTTTTTCTAATTCTTTAGAATTAATATCTAAAAGAGTACCAATTTTAGAAGGCACAGATTTTAAAAACCAAACATGGACTACAGGAGTTGCTAAATCTATATGTCCCATTCTTTCACGACGAACACTAGCTTGAATAACCTCAACACCGCATTTTTCACAAACGATGCCTTTATACTTCATTCTTTTATATTTACCGCATAAGCATTCGTAATCTTTAATAGGACCGAATATTTTAGCACAGAACAAACCGTCTTTTTCTGGTTTAAAAGTTCTGTAGTTAATGGTTTCAGGTTTTTTTACTTCCCCATACGACCATGAGCGAATCTTATCGGGACTCGCTATGGATATAGCTATCACATCAAAATCGTTAGGATTTTGAGATGGGTGATTATGTTTAGCTAAAGGATTCATCGCATTCATATAAAAATTCCTCAGTATTATTTATAAATTAATATAGTTTTATTCTTCTAGTTTTTTCATTTCTAAATTTAAGCATAAAGATCTTAGCTCTTTAACTAACACATTGAAAGATTCCGGTATACCTGTACTAAAGGTTTCTTCACCCTTAATAATAGATTCGTAAACATGATTTCTACCAGTTTGATCGTCTGATTTTACCGTCAACATTTCTTGTAAAATATGAGCTGCACCATAGGCTTCTAAAGCCCACACTTCCATCTCACCGAATCTTTGTCCCCCAAACTGAGCTTTACCACCTAATGGTTGTTGGGTAATTAAGCTGTAAGGTCCTATTGAACGAGCATGAATCTTATCATCAACCAAATGATGGAGTTTTAACATGTAGATAAACCCTACTGTTACTTTTCTTTCAAATGGTTCGCCTGTTCTACCATCTATTAAGGTAACCTGAGCCGAAGCATCAACATTATTAATTTTTAACAGATTATCAATATCTTTTTCTTTAACTCCGTCAAACACTGGAGTAGCAATATGCAAACCTTTTTTATTGCTTTTAGCTAAAGATAGAATTTGATCATCTGATAAAGATTTAATAGTTTCTATTTCGTTATCACCATAACATTTTAAGAAATATTCTCTAATATCATTAACATTAGTTTTATCGTTATAGTAATCTTCTAGCATACTACTAACTTTTTTACCAATATTAGCACAAGCCCAACCTAAATGAACCTCTAAAATCTGTCCCACATTCATACGAGAAGGCACACCAAGTGGGTTTAAACAAATATCTACTGGAGTTCCATCTTCTAAGTAAGGCATATCTTCTACTGGTAATATTTTAGAAACTACCCCTTTATTACCATGACGACCAGCCATTTTATCACCTGGTTGTAATTTTCTTTTTACGGCAATAAATACTTTTACCATTTTAAGAACACCAGACGGTAAATCGTCGCCTTTTTGTAAAATAGTAATTTTATCTTGGTAATTTTTATTTAATCTAGCAATAGAAATATCGTATTCACCGATAATTTCATTAATACTAGCCATTGCAGTTTTATCTTTAAGAGTAATTTTTAGTAAATCTGAAAGGCTCATTTTTTCTAAAGTAGCTTCTTTTAAAATATCGCCAGAACTTACTCCCTTACCAGAAGATACTTCTTTACCTTTAAGATTCTCAGTAAGTCTTATTTTATATAAAGAATTAATTACTGAATGCTCTTCTTCTTTTTCGGCAGTTAGTTTGTCTATATAGGTTCTTTCCATAGACTGAGTACGACTATCTTTTTCTACACCACGACGAGAGAAAACACTTACTCCAATTACCGTACCACTTATACCAGATGGTACTCTTAGCGAAGTATCTTTAACATCTACGGCTTTTTCGCCAAAAATAGCTCTAAGTAATTTTTCTTCTGCTGTTACCACAGTTTCAGCTTTTGGAGTAACTTTACCTACTAGAATATCTCCAGATTTAACTTCTGCACCAATATAAACAATTCCAGATTCATCTAAATTTTTAAGAGCCTCATCACCAATATTTGGAATATCCGCAGTAATATCTTCCGCTCCTAACTTAGTATCACGAGCTACTACCTCAAATTCTTCAATATGAACTGAAGTAAATACATCGTCTTTAACTACTCTTTCAGAAATTAAGATAGAATCCTCAAAGTTATAACCATTCCAAGGCATGAAAGCCACTAGAACATTTTTACCTAAAGCTAATTCGCCATTATCTATAGAATGACCATCGGCGATAATATCGCCTTTTTTAACTTTATCACCAACTTTTACTAATGGTTTTTGGTTAATACAAGTATTATGATTTGATCTTTGGAATTTTTTAAGGTCGTAAACTATTAAATCATAAGGCAAACCTTTATCATCTATAGCTTTAACAACGATTCTTTTAGCATCAACTTGATAAACAATACCATCAGTTTTAGATAAAACTGTTACCCCACTATCTCTTGCTACCAAACCTTCCATACCAGTACCAACAATTGGAGCTTCAGCTTTTAGTAAAGGCACAGCCTGTCTTTGCATGTTTGCACCCATTAAAGCTCTGTTCGCATCATCGTTTTCTAAGAAAGGAACAAGTGAAGCTGCCACAGAAACTAACTGAGTTGGCGATACTTCCATATATTTAACTTCCATTGGCGAACATAAAGCAGCCTCACCAGCAACCCTACAAGTAACCAATTCTTCAGTTAATCTGTTAGAAGAATCCATTGTACTACTAGATTGTGCGATTGGATGATTTCCTTCTTTTGTAGCATTTAAATAAACAATCTCATTGCTTACAATACCATTATCTACAACACGATAAGGAGTTTCTAAAAAACCGTATTTATTAATTTTAGCATAGCAAGCCAAAGAGTTAATCAAACCAATGTTTGGACCCTCTGGTGTTTCAATCGGACAAATTCTACCATAATGAGTTAAATGCACATCCCTTACTTCAAAAGAGGCTCTTTCACGGGTTAAACCTTTAGGTCCAAGTGCTGATAATCTTCTTTTATGAGTAATTTCAGATAACGGATTAGTTTGATCCATAAATTGTGATAATTGCGAAGAACCAAAGAAATCTCTCAAGGCAGCTTGCACAGCTTTAACATTGATAGTTTCAGCTGGCATTAACTCTTCCATTGAAGCCATTTTTTCTTGAATGTATCTTTCCATTCTTACAAAAACGATTCTTAATTCGTTTTCTACTAATTCACCTACTGAACGAACGATTCTGTTGCCTAAGTTATCAATATCGTCTACTCCAAAATGTCCGTCTCTAATTTTAAGAAGATGTTTTACAATATTAATAATATCTTTTTTAGTTAAAACTGTTAGCTCTTCAGGATCATTTAAGCCGAATTTTTCATTAATTTTAACACGACCAACATTAGATAAATCATATCTTTCATTGCTAAAGAACAAACTTCTAAAAAATTCGTCAGCAACTTCAATATTTGGAGCATCGGCAGATTTAACCACACGATAAATTTCGTTTAAGGATTTAAATCTTGTATCATTTTTATCAGCTAAAAGAGTATTTAATAAATATGATCCTACTGTGATGTTATCAATTAAAAGAATATCAAATTCTTTTATTTCTTCTTCAGCGAATCTTTCTAAAGTTTCTTTGTTAATTTCTAAGCCAGCATTAATTACTACTGCTCCATTTTTATCAGTAATATCTTTAGAAATATATCTACCGATAATTTCTTCTTCTGGCACAAGAACTTTAGCAATTTTACTTCTTTCTAATTTTCTTAAAAGACCGGCATTAATTGTAGTATCAGCTTTAATTAGAACTTCTTTACTAGTAGCATCTAATAAATCAAAAGATAACTTTCTACCTTTGTATAAATCTGAGACGAAATCAATAATATAACCATCTTTATCTGCTTTTACCGAAATTTTATCATAAAAAGTTTCTAAAATTTCTTCAGCTGGCATACCCTCAACATTTTCAGGGTTAATCTCTTTACCTTCAGCAACTAGTTTTTCTCTAATTTTTTCTGTTTTAATAGAATCTAAAGAGCGTAATAAACAAGTTAAAGGAATTTTTTTTCTTTTATCAATTCTTACATTTAATAAATCTTTAGAATCAAACTCAACATCTAGCCAAGAACCCACATGAGGAATTACACTTGCACTATATAAAAGTCTTGAATTGGTGTTTTTACCTTTATCATGGTCAAAAAATACACCAGGAGATCTATAGATTTGCGAAACGATAACTCTTTCTGTTCCGTTAATAACAAAAGTACCATCTTCGGTCATTAAAGGAATATCACAAAGAACAATATCTTGTTCTTTAATATCTTTAACAGTAACTGAACCTGTTTCTTTATTAATATCATTAGTGATTAATCTTAATTTAATTTTTAACGGCAAAGCATAATTTGCATCTCTATTTTTAGATTCGTTAATAGAGTATTTTGGTTCATCAAACGAGTAGTCTATAAATTCTAAAATAAAACGACCATCATTACTATTTACTGGAAAAATAGAATTGAGAACACCATGCAAACCCGTATTTGTTCTTTTACTTTTTGGAACATTTAATTGTAAAAATTTCGCATAAGATTCTTTCTGCATCTGAATAAGATCAGGTATTGCTTCTACAGATTTAATCTTACTATAATTTCTACGAATTCTAACACTGTTGTTCAATCTTTCCATCCCAATTCACCAAAATATTATTTTAAAACCCAATATAGCATAAAGACCACATCAAAGATTTAATCTCCTTGATGTGGCATTTACATGAAAATAAATAGTTAGAACTATTTAAGTTCTACTTTAGCTCCAGCTTCTTCTAATTTTTTCTTAATTTCATCAGCTTCAGCTTTTTTAGCACCTTCTTTTACAGTTTTTGGAGCACCATCAACCATATCTTTAGCTTCTTTTAAGCCTAAACCAGTAATAGCTCTGATTTCTTTAATAACATTAATTTTATTAGAGCCAGCATCGGCTAAAATAATAGTAAAGTCATCTTTTTCTTCAGCAGGAGCAGCACCACCAGCGGCAGCAGCTACAGGAGCAGCAGCGGCAACAGCAGTAACACCCCATTTTTCTTCTAACATTTTAGAAAGCTCAGCAGCTTCTAATACTGTTAATTTTGATAATTCATCAACTAATTTAGTTAAATCTGTCATTTTAATCCCTCAATTTAATTTAAATAATAATTTATAACTTAAGCCTTTTTAGAATAAGCACCTAATACACCAATAACATTAGTAGCAGGAGTTCTTGAAATAACCGCTACTTTTGTAGCTGCTGCTGTTAATAAACCAACCAACTTACCTCTAAGTTCATCAAATGAAGGTAAGGTAGCTAAAGTATTTACATCAGCTGCTGATAATTTAGATGAATTATAAGAGCCACCAATAATAGCTAAGTGTGGATTCTTTTTTGAAAAATCATTAATAAGTTTAGCACACGAAACAGGATCTTCTCCCCAAGCTATGGCTGATGGACCTACAAGAAATTCATCTAAAACACTATTTTGTGTATCTTTTAGAGCTAAACTAGCAAGACTGTTCTTAATTACTTTAAAACCCACTTCTGCTTTAGATGTGATATTTCTTAAATCTTCAATCTGAGCAACTGTTAAACCTTTATAATGCACAACAATTACTGATTTTGTACTAGCAAATATCTCATTTAACTCAGAAATAAGTTCTTGTTTTTCAGAACGATTCACTCACTTTCTCCCAGTTAAAGTTACTAAAAATAATGTTAAGTAAATTTATGCAGTAATTTACACCACTACACCCCCGCCCGATGAGAAAAGCCTAAAATTAGCAAGATACTAAACTTAAGTAAATCATTCTGTTCAAAACAAATATTATTGTAAAGAATTTCAAATTTAATTTTAGTTTAAAATCAATAAAACAATAAACCTTACTCACCGCCTACTTAGGTTATTAAGTTATTTTAGCACTTAACAAACTAAAACAACCCCTAAGGTCTTTGACAGGTATTCTTTAAATTCTTTTTTAGGTTATCCATTAATAAATATTAATATTAAACCTATAAAAAATATTTAACTTTTTAGTTTTAGAATATTGAACTATTAAACTCAATATTCTAAAAATTTTATATTATAATTTAATTACACTTGATAAATCAAGTTTTAAACCAACTCCCATTGTTGAGCTGATACTAGCTTTAACAAAATAAGCACCTTTAGCTCCAGTAGGTTTAGCCTTTGCTAAAGCATCAAAGAAAACTTTTACATTTTCTATTAAAGCATCTTCTTTAAAGTTTAATTTACCTAATCCAGCATGAACTATACCAGCTTTTTCAGCTCTAAATTCTACTTGACCAGCTTTAGCTGCTTCAACTGCTGTTTTAACATTTAAAGTAACACTACCTAATTTAGCATTTGGCATTAAACCTTTAGGTCCTAAAATTTTAGCTACCTTACCAAGTAAAGCCATCATATCAGGAGTAGCAATACATTTATCAAAGTTAATTTCGCCTTTTTCAATTTGTTCAACTAGGTCTTCAGCTCCAACTATATCTGCTCCAGCTTCTTTAGCTTCATTAGCTTTATCACCCCTAGCAAAAACAGCTATTCTTAAAGTTTTTCCTGTACCATTTGGCAGTTGCACTACTCCTCTAACAATTTGGTCAGAATGCTGAGGATTAACCCCTAGCTTTACTGCTACATCTAGAGTTTCAGGAAATTTCAATTTAGAATTAGCTACTAAAATTTTTACAGCTTCTTCAATTGCATAAACTTTGTTTACATCAACAGTTTCTTTAATCTTACGGATTCTTTTTACTTCTTTCATGATTTTACTTCTCCACTACTTCTAAGCCCATTGAAAGAGCCGAACCTTTTATCATTTCACAAGCTGCCTCAATTGTTCTAGCATTGAGATCAGGCATTTTATCTTCAGCTATTTTTTTAATAGCTTCCATAGAAATTGAACCCACAGTAGAACGACCTGTAGTAGAAGATCCTTTAGAAATCCCTGCTGCTTTTTTAATATAATAAGTAACTGGTGGTTTTTTTGTAATGAATGTAAAACTACGATCCTCATAAACCGCTATTACCACAGGAATAGGCATTCCTGCTTCTAACCCTTGAGTTTGAGCATTAAATGCTTTACAGAATTCCATAATATTTATACCAGCCGGACCTAATGTTGACCCTAAACCAGCGGGTGCAGCTTGATTGGCTGGAATTTGAGATTTAATATAACTTTTAACTTTTTTCGCCATTTTTCCCTCTATTTATTATTTAACTATTAGAGTCGTAGTTTAGATTTTAGCTTATCTACTACAAAGTTGCCGAAACAACCAACTAATTAAGCATACTTGCGGATAATACAAATTACACACAAGTATACAGAATATATTAATAACTTTTTTTTAATAAAAAGTCAAATTAAAAATATTTTAATAAAATATCTAAGAATAGTTTTAGTCTTTAATTTTTTCAACTTGATTGTATTCAAGTTCTACTGGTGTTTGTCTACCAAAAATTGAAACCGAAATTTTAAGTTTCATTTTTTCTTCTTCAATTTCTTGAATAATTCCTTTAAAAGAAGCAAAGGGTTCTGAGATAATTTTAACTTCTTCGCCAACTTCAAAAGTATTAGCAGCATTACTAGCCACTGAATTTTGACTATCTACTTGGTTTAGCATTTTATCAATTTCAGCTTGTGATACTGGAAATGGGATTCCTTCTTTATCTAAAGCACCAAGAAATTTTGATACCCCTGAAATACTTTTAATAAGATGAAACAGCTGATCGTTTAAATCCATATTAAGGAAAACATAACCCCTAATCAGATTTTTTTTGATACTATTTTTTTTGCCGTATCTCATTTGCAAAACTTCTTGAGTAGGTATAAAAAGCTCTTTAATACGAGCTTCTAAACCTTTTTTCTCAACTACTTCTTTAATGGATTCTAAAACTCTTTTTTCATAACCAGAGTAAACTTGCAAAATATACCAATTCATAATTAGCTCCCTAAATTAAGTAAAAAACCTACAGCACTAGAAAGAATCCAATCTAGTACAAAGAAATAAAAAGCTGTAATAAACACCATTACAAAAACTATGCCACTAACTTGCATAGCTTGCTTTTTTGGAGTCCAAGTAATTTTGTTAAATTCTTGCTTTACCTGATTAAAAAAATTAAGCGAATTTTTAAACATATTTAAATTAACCTTTATAAAGTTCTATAACTCTTTTATAGCTTTGAGTTAAGTCTTATTATATAGTGGCAGGAGTGGAGGGGATCGAACCCCCAACCCTCGGTTTTGGAGACCGATACTCTACCAGTTGAGCTACACTCCTAAAATATCTAATAATTTTAAAATAAGATTTTTATTTTTTTACAAACATATTGCAATCTAAAAATAAGAATCTTTTTTAAATATTTAAGCTAATTATAAAGCAATAAATAATTTCACACTCTATGATTATAATCAGCTTAACATATTAATAAAATTTAATCTCTTTATTCTTTTTATCTTAAAATTAAACTTAGGATTACTATAATACAAAACACGAGATTATAGCATATTTCAACTTAAAGATTCTTTAAGAATCTTTTTTTAATTTTAAAAATCTAAAAATATCTCTTCTCATGAGAATCTCCCACAAGAAGAAATATTTTTACCTAAATATTCTTTTTAAAACAAAAAGAATAAAAGAAACCTAAACCTACTTATCAAGAATGAGGGAGATAACACCAGAGCCGACAGTTCTGCCACCTTCTCTAACTGCAAATCTCAATCCTTCTTCCATTGCTATTGGAGTTATTAATTCCACCGC
>JAIRQL010000031.1 GCA_031256515.1 Alphaproteobacteria bacterium | reverse complement strand
AAGCAAGTTTCCTACAAGCTGTGGATAGCAGGGCTACCCACAGGGCATGGAGAACTCTACGAGTTTTCCACACTACCAACAGGTTCAAATAATATATGATTAAATCTTTAATAAGATTAAATAGATTAGAAGAATTTAAAAACTAATGATTTACAGGACTTACAAACTAAAAAAATTACCATTTCGTCCAAAAGGCTTACTTTTTTGTTCTTATTGGTTTCTTATTTGCGAAATTAAGTTTCCTTTTTGTCCAGAAAAATTTTAACAAATAACAACTATATGTTTGCAATACTTTATTTTTTAGAAATTATTTTTAATTTTTTTGTAATTTGGCATACTTGGTAGCGGAGGAGGGATTCGAACCCCCGACACATGGATTATGATTCCACCGCTCTAACCAACTGAGCTACTCCGCCTTAAGAGAATTTGTATTTAAAAAGTGTTTAAAAAAACTACTACTAAACACACACGATAAGTATTTTATGCGAAAAAACTTACAATGTCAATAATAAGATACACTTTATTGATTTATTGTAATTGCTTGGATAAATTTATCCACATTACCATTTAAACTTTCAAACAAAGCAATTTTAGATTCCGCAAGAGTTTTACCAGATTTTACAAGGTTTTCAAGAGGAGTTAAGAAAACTTCTTCACCAAGACCTCTTTTAGTTAAGCCACTTTTTGCCATAGCTAAAACTTCTTTAGCAATATCTAAAACCTTTTGATTTTTAATAGTAGCATTAAATCCTTGAGTAATCACATCTTTTCTTAAAGTGATTAAGTCTTCGTATTGCCATTTTTTAACTAAATCTGTTGCGGATTCAAGTGCAGAATTATCATATAAAATTCCTACAAAAAGAGCAGAAAGGGTTAGTAAATAATCTTTATCAGGGCAATCACTAAGGCGAGTTTCAATATAAGTTTTTAATCGCACATCTGGGAATATAGTAGCAAGATGAACTTCAAAGTCGTTCATTTCTGGTTTTATATCTTTAAATTTGTACTTGCCAGTCATAAAATCTTTAAAAGTAATATGTGGAATATTAATATAAGAATTATTTCTATATAAAAAGTACATTGGTAGCAGAATAGCATAATCAACATATTTTTCAATATTGAAATCATCTTCAAAAACAGATTTTATTAAACCAGCTCTAGCATTATCTGTATGATGCCATACTTTTACCCTATGGGTAAGTTCTCCGGTAAGTTTACCCTCAAACACTGGAGAATTAGCATAAAGAGCAGCAATTAAAGGCTGTAATCCCATAGCTACTTTCATTTTTTTTATAAGGTCGCTTTCACTAGTATAATCAAGATTAGTTTGCAAAGTACAAGTTTGTCTCATCATGTTTCTTCCCATAGAATCCACACGAGGCATATAATCATTCATAATATCGTATCTTTCTTTAGGCATTAAAGGAAGTTCATTTAAATGAAACTTAGGATTAATTCCCAAATTATAAATACCAACTTCTTGCTTATTTAAAATTTCTATAAGCTCTTTAAAGTATTCTTCTACTAAACTATTAAGATGATTTAAATCTTTAGTAGGAATAGACGAAAATTCAAACTGTCCTGCTGGTTCTAAAGATATATTTCCAATATCGCTTTGCAAACCGATAGTAGTTAAATTGTTTTTTTCATTAATATCATGCCATTTTTTATGGTTAAATCCCCGTAAAACCGAATGAATAGATGGTCTTGTTAAACCATAACCATGATTATAAGGCAAAGTACTAAAATGCTTTTTATCATAAAGAAAACTTTCAAACTCTAAGCCAACCTTTAGGTTATCTTGAGATTTAAATCCTGAAGTGAAATAATCTAACAATTGATTTTTTTTAGTTATTTCGGCATTGTTATAAGGCAATTTAAGTCTTCTCCAAACTTTACTAATTCTTTTATAATATATTATATATAGTATAATTATTTAAAAATTACAACTAATTACTTGAAAATTAATTAGCGAGGCAACACAAGCAGTTTCTGCCCTTAAAATGTTGGTATTAAGGTGAACTTGCTTAACAAAATTTAATGAATTTAAAAGATTAATCTCACTTTCAGCAAAGCCACCCTCTGGTCCAATTAAAAATATTACATCCTTAAATTCTTGGGTTTTGTTTTCTAATAAATATTGCGATAAAGTAGAATCAGAACCTCTTTCATAAAGCCAAAAAATTAGCTTATTTTTGTGAGTTTCTAAAAACTTTTCAAGATTAATACTTAAATTAACCTGTGGAATATCTAACCTTTCACATTGCTGAGTAGCTAGAATTACTTTTTGGGTGATTTTATCAACATCAATAGGTTTATTAACAGTGTTCTTAGTAATTATTTGAGTGATTTCATTAACACCAACTTCAGTTGCTTTCTCTAGGGCATAGTCATTAGCATCTTTTTTTAATGGAGCATAAGCCAAATGTAAATTAAATTTTTTAGATTTTGCACTTTTTATCAAATGCAACACCTTAATTGTAGCCTCTTTTTTATTAATAGAGGTTATTTGAGCAAGGAATTCGCCATAGGCATTAAATACCGATATATAATCTAATAGTTTAATTCTTAAAACATTAAGATGATGAAAGGCAGATCCATCAATAGTTATAAAAGAGTTTTCCTCAAGAAAATTAGTGTTTACAAATAAGCGAGTTTTAATTTTATTTTTATTATTAGTATTCATATTGGATTATTTTTTAAAGTTGATGTATTATTACTGAAGTAATTTTAACATATTTCAATGTAAATTAAGAGATGAATTTAGCTAAATTATTATCCTATATTAAATTAACTAGGCTTAATAGCCTGTTTGGAGCTTTTTTATTATTATTGCCATCTTATTGGAGCTTGGCTTTAAACAATTATAACGAAAGGACATTTGTTTTAATTTGTTTTTATATCCTTTTTTTCTTTGGGGCAATGCTTGCCAGAGGTTTTGGTTGTATTATTAACGATTTTATTGATATAAAAATAGACTCGCAAGTAAGTAGAACTAAAAATCGTCCATTGGCAAGTGGTGAGGTTAGTAAAAAAGAAGCTCTAATTCTATTGTTAGTTTTAGGTTGTGTACTGCTTATAGTTTTAATTTTATTAAACCTAATAAGATACAACCTGCAAGCCACTTTTTTAGCATTTGCTTCGGTAATTTTAGTAGTAGTTTATCCTTTTTTTAAAAGATTTTTTTCTGCTCCGCAATTAGTATTAGGGCTTACCTTTAATTGGGGGATATTTTTAGCTGATAGTTTACTAAATTTTAAAATATCCCAAGCATCAATCTTTTTATATATTGCCTCAGTAGTTTGGACAATTGCTTATGATACTATTTATGCCTATCAAGATTACGAAGATGATAAGAAATTAGGTGTTAAATCTACTGCTCAGATATTAGGAGAAAATCCTTATAAATTCTTAAAAATAATGTATATAATTTTTACCATGATTGTATTAGGCATTGGTAATATGAAAGATTATTCCCTATTGTTTTTTATAGTAGTAATTATTGCTTACCTATTTGTATATATAAAATTAAAAAAATTAGATTATAAAAACACTGTAGCCTGTGGCAAATTTTTTAAACATAATGTTTATTTTGCGGTAATTATTTGGCTAGCTTTTTTAATAGGAAACTACAACTTTTAGGTAAATTATGAAAGATTTAAGAGACTTTATTTCGGTATTAGAAAAAAAAGGGGAGCTAGTACGATTAACCGATCCTATCAACTCTTATTTAGAACTAACCGAAATTCAAACTCGTCTATTAGCACAAGATGGTGTTGCCCTTTTATGCGAAAATGTTTTAAATAAAGATAAAACTCCGAATAAACATCCTGTGTTAATTAATCTATTTGGTTCTAAAAGAAGGTTTGCATTAGGGCTTAATAAATCGCAAGAAGAGATTAAAGAACTAGGAGAATTACTAGCTTTTTTAAGAAGCCCAAAACCACCAAAAAATCTTAAAGATGCTTTTAGTTATTTGCCGATTGTTAAAAAAGTTATGAATATGTCTCCTAATATAACTTCTAAAGCTCCCTCTCAAGAGGTGGTTTATTTGGGTGATGATATTAATTTAGATGAACTTCCTATTCAATACTGCCACCCAGAAGATGTAGCTCCGTTAATAAGTTGGGGAATTGTAGTTTCACATGGACCATCCTTAGATAACAAAGACTTACCATGTGAGGATACCGATGATTATAATCTTGGTATTTATAGAATGCAAAAGCTATCTAAAAATAAATTAATTATGCGGTGGCTGGCTCATAGGGGAGGAGCGCAACAGTTTTTAAAGTGGAAGCAAAAATTTCCTAATACTGATATGCCTATTTGTGTGGCAATTGGAGTTGATCCATCGCTTACTATTGCAGCGGTTACTCCAGTGCCTGATAACTTATCGGAATATAAATTTGCAGGGCTTTTATCAGACAAAAAGGTAGACTTAGTAAAAAGTAAAACTAATAACATGCTGGTGCCAGCTTATGCTGAAATTATTTTAGAAGGATATGTCTCTCATAACGAGGTAGCCAAAGAAGGACCATACGGTGATCATACTGGATATTACAATGAAGTAGAAGAGTTTCCGGTGTTTAATCTTACAGCGATTACCACTAGAAAAAATCCTATTTATTTATCTACATTTACCAGTCGTCCACCAGATGAACCTTCAATCTTAGCTGAATGTTTAAACGATATGTTTGTGCCGTTTATTAAACAGCAATTTCCAGAAATCCACGATTTTTATTTACCAGCCGATGCCTGTTCTTATCGTATGGCTTTTGTATCCATAAAAAAATCCTATGCTGGGCAAGCCAAACGGGTAATGATGGGAGTATGGTCTTACTTACGGCAATTTATGTATACAAAATTTATTGTTGTAGTTGATGATGATATGGATGTTCGTAATCTTAGTGATATACTTTGGGCGATTTCTACTAATGTAGATCCAGCAAGAGACAGCATGATAGTAGAAAATACTCCAATAGATTATCTTGATTTTGCCTCACCTGTTTCGGGATTAGGATCAAAAATGGGGATAGATGCTACCGCAAAAATTTATCCAGAAACTAACAGAGAGTGGGGAAGAAGAATTTTTGCCGATGAAAATACTAAAAAGTCTGTAGATATTTTATGGGATAGTTTGCAAAATATTTTAAAAAAGTGATAAAAATAATAAAAAATATTTTACTATTTAATAAAAATAAACTATAAGAAAGATAGAAAAAAGATTTCATTAGGCAGAAAATGACAAAATTTAAAGAAGTAGGCTTAACATCTAAGGCTTGGCCGTTTGAAGAAGCTAGAAAACTCTTGCAAAGAATAAATAACAAAACCCCTGAAAAAGGTTATGTTTTATTTGAAACTGGCTATGGACCATCGGGTTTGCCCCATATTGGCACATTTGGTGAGGTTGCAAGAACTACGATGGTAATGTATGCTTTTAATCAAATATCTGATATTCCAACGAAACTTGTAGCTTTTTCTGATGATTTAGACGGTTTTAGAAAAGTTCCAACTAATGTTCCTAATCAAGAAGAACTTAAAAATTATTTAGGTCTTCCTTTAACTAAAGTTAAAGATCCTTTCGGTTTATATAATAGCTTTGGTGAGCATAATAATGCAAAATTGCAAGAATTTTTAGATAAATTTGGTTTTAAATACGAATTTTACAGTGCTACTAAATGTTATACCTCAGGAATGATGGATAAAGCCTTAATGCAGGTTTTAAAACATTACGACGAGATTATCAATGTGGTTCTTCCTACTTTAGGTAACGAGAGAAAAGAAACCTATTCGCCTTTTTTACCAATTAGTCCTAAAAGTGGCAAAGTTTTACAGACTAAAGTTGTTTCTCACTCGTACGAAGATGGCACTATTACCTATATAGATGAAGATGGCAGAGAGGCAACTACAAAAGTAATTGGTGGTGCTTGTAAACTACAATGGAAAGTAGACTGGGCTATGCGCTGGTATGCTTTAGAGGTAGACTATGAAATGTCTGGGAAAGATTTAATACCATCGGTAGAGCTATCTTCTAAAATTTGTAAAATTCTTGGTAAACAACCACCACTATCTTTTACCTATGAACTATTTTTAGATGATAAAGGTGAAAAAATCTCTAAATCTAAAGGTAATGGTCTTTCTATTGAAGAATGGTTAAGATACGGTAATCAAGAAAGTTTAGCCTATTATATGTATCAAAAACCTAGAACCGCTAAAAGATTATACTTTGATGTGATTCCTAAAAGTATAGATGAATGGTTATCTTCAGTTATAAAGTATGATACTCTTGAGTTGCAAGCAAAAGCAGAAAATCCTATTTTGTTCGTGCATCAAGATAATCCTCCACAAAATTTAGAAGAAATAAGTTTTTCATTACTTTTAAATTTAGTAAGTGTAATTAATAGCGATGATAAAGCCTTAATTTGGCAATTTATTAATAAATATAAAGTGTTAAATGAAGAAACTGTTAAATTAGTTGACGAATTTTTAGATTATACCATTAATTACTATAACGATTTTGTTAAACCAACAATTTCTTATAAAATTTTAAATGCTGAGGAAAAAGTTCTTCTTACTAGTTTAGCCGAAAAACTTGCAGAGCTAAAAGAAGATACTGAGGGTAAAGATGTCCAAAGTGTTGTTTATAGCATAGGAAAAGAAAGCGGTATGGAATTAAGAGATTGGTTTAAACTGCTTTATGAAAGTTTATTAGGGCAGTCTGAGGGTCCTCGTATGGGGAATTTCTTTGTTCTTTATGGTTTAAAAAACTCGGTAGAATTAATTAATAAAGCAATTGCGAAATAATAATAAGAAAATAGGATATTAAAATTATGGTTAAAGATTCCATATGGAATGATAGTTTAGTTGATAAACTCAAGGATTTGTATTTAAATAAGAACATGACAGCTGTTAATATAGGTAATGAACTAGGTTTTTCAAAGAATGCCATTATAGGTAAAATCCATAGACTCCAACTAAATACTTTAAAAGATAGCTCTATAAAGGAGCAGGATAAGTCAACCGATAGTATCCAAAAAAGCCAACTTCCTAACGAAGAAACCATCTTTACCATAGACCAAAGCAACATCAAAACCGTTATCAATATCGCTAAAAAAAGCAATACCATCATCCAAAATAAAAAAGCTCCCGTAGTTTCAAACAATTATAGCGAAGTACCGCAAGCAACTGTAGCTGCACAGCCAGAGATAGCCGATAGTTTTGATAAAGTTAATCATAAAGTTTTTAGCTTAAATGAAAAAAAATCAAATCTAATTGGTAAGTATAAATTATCTGATATTGAATTTAATATGTGTGTATGGCCGTTTGGTGAAGAAGAGTTTACATTTTGTGGGGCTAAAACTATCGCTGGTAAAAGCTACTGCCAAGAACATTTAGACTTAGTTTATTTTGTTACGAAAAAACTTCCTAAAAAGAAATATGCTACCGCCGAAGAAGAAATGTATATTGAAGAGGTGGAAGACGACTTTGAAGAAGAGGAAGCAGAAATTTAATTTTGTAGCAGAAAGTTGATGTTAGAAATAATCAAAAAGATTGAAGATATTTTCTGTCAGTTTAATGAAAAAGATTACACAAAAATTTTTATTAAGTTAGAAGATTGTGAAAGTCTTATTTTACTTTGTGTAATTGACAAGAAAGCTAGAGAACTTATAGAAACTTATTTTCAAGATTTTTTTGATTTTAATAATAATCAGCTTTATCTTAAAAGTGCTTATAATACTCCACACAAAATTACCGAAGTATTTACTCATATTGCTAAAACTTTGCAACAGCATAAAGTTCTTAAAATTCGGGAAGAAAATATCTTATTGCAAACAACCGATGGCAAGTATAACTTAGGATATGTAGACCGTTCATTACTACATGTTTTTGGGCTTTTAGCACATGGGGTTCATCTTAATGCTTATGTAGAAAAAACTAATCCACAAGGAAGTATTGCAAAATATTTGTGGATAGCTCGGAGGGCTAAAACTAAGCTCCACGATCCTCTAAAGTTAGATAATTTAGTAGCTGGTGCAGTTTCACTAGGGTTTTCGCCATCAGAAACCTTAATTAAAGAAGCTGGCGAAGAAGCAGGGATTACGGAGGTGGTATCTGAAAAAGCTATTTCTAAACAAATAATTTCTTATAAAGTTAATAAATATGGTGGAGTTCGTAATGATATAGTTCATATTTTTGAACTTAAATTACCAGAAGATTTTAAACCAATTGCAGTTGATGGTGAAGTAGAAGAGTTTATTCTTTTAGATTGCCATCAGGTTCTTAATTTATTAATAGAAAATTTTGATAGCTTTAAATATAATAGTGCTATAACTATCCTTTTTTTCTTGTATTCCCACAATTTTATTAAAGATATAGAACTCAATAATTTTTTAAAAACTTTTTTTACAAAACTATCTTATAACTAGGTTTACAAGATTACTTTAAATAAATAATCCTGTAAACATGGCTAACTTATGCTTTCATCATTTCTATAATAAGAAAATGTGAATTTTCAAGGGTTTTAATATTTAAAGTTTCTTCAACAGAGGTTAGGGCATCTCTAGCATTAAGAGTTATATCATTAATACTAGCCGAACCTTCTGCTTGTACTAAATAACACTGTCTATTTTTAGCTACAGTAAAAGAAAGCTCTTTGTCTTTTTCTAGCTCGGCTACATAAATATTAGCATCTTGATGAATTTTTATAGGAGCATTTCCGTTTACATTAGATACAGCATGAAAAAATTTATTTTTGCGATTACTTTCATCATAAATAAAATCTCCATAGTTAGGGGCAAGACCTTGCTCGTCTGGTAATATCCAAATTTGTAAAATTCTGGTCAGAACATCGTAATTATTATGTTCCGAATGTAGTACTCCTGTACCAGCACTCATATACTGAAAATTACCACGACTTAAAGATTTTTCATTTCCCATACTATCTTTATGGGATAGCTTACCCTCAAGTATATAAGAAACAATCTCCATATTTTTATGTGGATGAGTATCAAAGCCAGAGTGTGGATGAATATAATCATCATTAAGAACTCGTAATACTCCAAAATTCATATTGTTTCTATTAAAGTAGTCGGCAAAAGAAAAATGAAATTTTGATTGCAACCAGCCTAAATCAGAAGAACCCATATTTTCAACAGAATATTTTTTTATCATTGATATACTCCTTATATTTTTATTTAACTATATTATAGGATATTTGTATTAGTATGTAAAATTATATTAAATATAAAAAGTATATTAAAATAATCTAACTAATAACTTAAATATTTATCAATAAGCAATTTCTTAATAGTTTCTTAACCTTTTTATAGTAGAATTAAATCATTAGTGATAGTGTAAGCAAAATAAATAAAAATAAAGATAAGGCAAGCTACTTTTAACACTTATCTTTATGATACATAAAGTAAGGATTGTTAATGAAAAAAATTGCCCTATGTTTAATAACACTACTCTTTTCAACGGGAGCTTTTGCCGAGCAAAGAGATGGCTACGAGATTGTTAAAAGTGCCTTTAATATGTGGAGAGGGCAAGAATCAGCAAGCTCAACCATGACTATGAAAGTAGTAAGACCCGACCGTACCGAACAAATGACCTTAAGGTCGTACTCTATGGGCGATACTAAATCAATCGCAAAATTTGTTGCTCCTGCCAAATATAAAGGACAAGCTATTTTGGTAATTGGAGATTCCATGTGGACTTACTCACCAAAATCAAGAAGAAGTATTAAAATTTCTAGTTCATTAAAATCTAAGCCTTGGATGGGTTCGGATATGTCTTACAACGATATTGCTATATCTCTTGAATCTCTAAGCCAATATACCTATACTGTAAGCACAGGTAAAAAAGACGGAGTAGCGGTTTATATTATTGAGGCAATTCCATTTAAAGATGCACCAATTGTTTGGGGTAAAGAAATTTACTATATCCGTATATCTGATAATGCTATGCTCGCCAAAGAATTTTTTGACCAAGCTGGTACTATGATAAGAAGGTTTGATGCCATTGAGATTGGATATTATCAAGGTGATAAAAGCCGCCCAATCATGAAACATATGCGGGTTACTAACTTAGAAAAAGAAGGCTGGTTTACTGATTTTATAATTGAAGATACTCAGTTTAATATTTCTTTAAGTGAAGATATTTTTAGCCTTGCTAATTTAGAAAGACCATAGGGCTGAATTATGTTGAAAATCAGTAATATAACTATTGTAGCTTGCGGAAGTAATCCTAAGGTAGAAAGTAATAAAAGCATAGCTGATTATAAAATTAATTTAGCTAAAAGTATAATCAGAATAGATAACATCAAAGAAAGCATAGGTAATAATAAAGGTCTTAATAAAAATGCTGAAAACCATATTTAAAATATCTCTGCGAAATGTATTAAGGCGGAAATTACAAACTTTTTTATTAGGCTTTATGATATTTTTTACCTCACTTGCTATATTTGTTATGGTGGGTTTTCAAAGTGGTGCTTATCAGCTAATAGAAGACTCTTATACCAAGTTTTTTAATGGTGATATTCAAGTCCGCCTGCAAGGTTATAATGATATAGAAGATTTTGAAAAATTACTTGCAGAAGAGGATATATCTTTAATTCAAGCTAAATTAGAATTATTTGATAAAACTCCAATATTTAGTACCACTAGGTATTTAAGTTTTGCCTTAGGCGATTTTAACGATAAAAACTTTGCCTTTCAATTAGTAGGAATAGAGCCAAATACTGAGAAAAATCTATCTATGCCTGCTTCGCACATGGTGCAGGGGAGCTTTTTAGATGACAGTAGCTATAATGATGTGGTAATCGGGCAAGATCTTGCAGATTTTTTTAACATCAAAGTAGGCGATGAAATTGTGCTAATGACTACCGATGTTTACGATAGCTTTGTAATAGATAGTTTTATGGTTAAGGGAATTTACCAAACAGGGGATATTTCTTTAGATAAAAACACCGCTTTTATTCATAGAAATTATTTTAACGATAATATTGCCTTTGGCGATAAAGCTACCAATATTACCATTAAACTTACAGATTCTTCATATCGTGATACTCTAAAAACATTTTTACAAAATAGCTTGCCTTCGCATTTAGAGGTAGTATCGTGGGATGAAGTATTACCAAATATTAAACAAACTATCCAATTTCAATTTATAGTTAGTATGTTCTTTTATGTGTTGCTAGTAGTAATTGTTAGTTTTACCATTGTAAATTCTATGATGTTAGCTACTTTAAAACGGATGCCAGAATTTGGAATTTATAGTAGTATCGGTTTAAATAATCGCTATTTTAAATGGATTTTATTTTTTGAAAACTTTATTATCTGTACGGTAAGTGTAGGCTTATCTACAATTTTAGGAATGATTTTTATCTATCATTTTTCTAAAGTTGGTATACCACTACCAGCAATAACTCAAGAAGAAGGTGTGCCACTAACTTTAATAAATAATGTGATATATCCAAATCCGCATTCACCTTTACTTTTGGTTGGACCTATCCTTGTTTATGCCTCTACTATTTTGGCGATTATTCCACCAATAATTAGATTATCAAAATCTAATCCAGTTCAAGCAATAACCTCAAACTAAGAGAAAATTATGTTAAAAAGTTTCTTAATAATTTTTAATTTGGCGATGAGAAGTGTTTTTAGTAATTGGTCAAAAAACAAAGTGATTATATCAATTATTATAGTTTCTATTATGCTTATTCAAATCCTTTTAAGCATTGCCGAAGGCTTTAGGGGGCAAGTAAAAACCTTTGCTTTAGATTCCCTAATTGGTAATTTAAAAATAATGAATCCTCAATATAAAATAGATAATTCCATCAACAACAACTTTATTATAAGTGAAGATATATTACAGCAAATTGCAGATATGCCACAAGTTAAAGGGGTTACAAGAAGGATTCAAGTTCCAGCAGTATTTAAAAGTGAAAGAGAAATCCGCAATGGGGTTTTAGTAGGTATAGATGTTAATACCGAAAGAAACTTATCTTTCATAGGTAAATCTTACGATTACACTAAGTTTGCTAGCATTTTTAAAGATAATGGAATCTTAATCGGGCAAGAATTACTTGAAAAACTGCAAACCCAAAAATCATTTAAAATTGTTGCCTCTGCTCAAGATGTTAATGATAAATCTATAGAGAGTTCATTTTTTATAAGCGATACCTATAAATCCACTCTCCCAAATGTGGAAGAAATTTTTGTATTTACCGATATTAACACCATCGCAAAAATTTATGGTCTTGGTGAGGCAATAACTGAGGTTTCTATAGTATTATACGATGATAACGATTTAGCTACGGTTTTTTCTGCCGTAGAAAAAATTATCCCAGAACATACTAAACTTTATACTTGGGGCGATTTAAACCCATTTTTTAAAGGCTGGCTAGATATGATGTATATTGTTTTAATGATATTTTTCAGTGTCGTATTTTTAGCTGCCACAATTCCACTTACTAATACTATTTTAATTTCAGTTTTAGAAAGAATTCATGAATTCGGGATTATGCAAGCCTTAGGGTTTAGGAAGATGCACCTATTTGTTTTTATTATGAGTGAGGCAATAATTATTTTACTAATTGGTATTATTATTGGCTCGGCATTAGGGCTTACTATTTCAGGAATTTTAGCAAGTACAGGCATAAATATATCCGCCTTTTCGCAAGGGGCAGCCAATATTGGCTTGGGTGATTATATTTATCCTAAGGTAGATATAGTACTAGCCTTACAAATAATATTTGCAATGCTATTTTTAGGAATTATCGCTAGTCTTTATCCAAGTATTCGGGCAATTTTATATAATCCTATGCAGGCTTTATCTAAAAGAAGGAATTAATCTTATGAGCTTAATTGAAGTAAAAAATGTTACTAAAATTTATAAACAAGGTAAAGTAGAAACTTATGCTCTTAGGGGGGCAACCACTAATATTAATGAGGGCGACTTTGTAGTGCTATCTGGTCCTTCGGGGTCGGGGAAATCTACCTTATTAAATATTATTGGTACACTAGATACTGCTAGCAGTGGTGAGGTTATTATTGATGGCAATAATGTATCTAAAATGAGTAAGTCGGCTTTGGCAGATTTTAGGTTAAACAATATGGGATTCATCTTTCAATCTTATAATTTATTTCCCGTATTAACTGCCCTTGAAAATGTAGGCTTAGCCTTAGAGTTAAAAGGTCTGCCTAAAAAAGAAATCATAGAAAGGTCGCAATTAGCATTAGAAGATGTTGGTCTTAAGGATTTTGGTAAAAGAAAACCTAGTGAACTCTCAGGAGGTCAGCAACAAAGAGTAGCTGTGGCTCGGGCTTTGGTTAGTAAACCAAGACTAATACTAGGCGATGAACCTACTGCTAACCTAGATAGTAAAAATTCTGAAAGTTTAATAGATTTAATGACTTCTATGCAGGCTAAATATAATGCTACCGTTGTGCTTTCTACCCACGATAGCATGGTACTATCTAAAGCTAAAAGAGTAATAACCTTAATAGATGGGGTTGTTGTAAGTGATTAAAAGAATTCCTATTTTATTATTACTGTTATTTAGTGTCAATGCTTATGCCAACTTTGGTTTTGACGATTATTTAAGTGTTATGGGAACAGGTAATTATAATAACAATAATGCTCAAAAAACCTATGGTGAATTCCGTGTGGATAACCGTTTAATTAGTAATTATGTTATAGATCCAACTCCTGAAAATATTGGCTTTAAGTTTGAAACTCATTTACTTAGTAGTTTTTCTCGTAATAATTCTGCTGAGGTTTCTTTGCCAACTAATTTAGTAATTAAAGATGATCGTACTAATTTATTTAATATGATAAATACTCAAACCTTTAACGATAATTCTATGTATAACGATACTCTTATTAATAAAATAGATAGATTATACTTTTCTTTTTACAATAATAATTACGAATTTACAGTAGGGAGAAGTACCCTTACATGGAGCAGAGCAAGAATGTTTCATGTGAGTGATTTTTTTAATCCGCAAATTCCAGGTTTTTATGATGGTGATTATAAAATAGGAACAGACCTTGTTTATGCTAATTACTCTATAGATGCTAACCGTAATGTTTCTTTAGTAGCTAATCCTAGAAGAAATTACCAAACAGAAGAAATAACCACAGAAGATACAACTTTTGCAGCAAGGTATTTTCAATCTAATCAAACCAGCGACTTTAGTGTTTCTTTAGCTCAGTATTTAAGAGATTATATTGCCTCTGTGGGGTTTTCTATGGATTTTATCTATGGAGCAGTTTTAAGATTTGATAGTTCTTTGGTTTCTCCAGAATTTAAGCGAGATAGTGTGTATCCTATTACCATGTTAGGGGTAGAGAAATCTGATTATTTCTTTGACTTATCTACAACTTTATTTGTGGAGTATTACCATAATAGCTTAGGTAAAAAAAATAAATACTCAGCAATTAGTAGTAGCATGCAAAAACGGATAGACAATCAAGATATTTTTATTTTAGGTAAAGATTATCTCTCACTAGGGGCAATGGTAGAGCTAACTCCTTATACTAATTTTAATTATTCTAATGTTATTTCTCTTTACGATGGTAGCTTCTTTAACTTATTAGGCTTAACATATTCTTACTCGCAAAGATTAGATTTAGGACTAAGCTATATCCAAGCTGTAGGTAAAAATGGAGCAGAATTTGGTAAAAACTGTTTAGGAAACACCTGCCGATCTATGGGTTCTACCGTAATGATAAGTGCTAATTATAGTTTTTAGTTATCAGTAAAATTTTTATTGACAAGATTATTCTTTTAATGTATAGTTAATTTGTATAATAAAAAAAAGGTAATAAAAATTATGCAATTAACATTAAAAAATATAAATGTCAGTACAATTAATAAAGCAGAGGTAGAAATTGATGAAACATCTTTTGCTACAGGTGAAGATTTACAAAAAGTAATTAATAGAATAGAAATTTTAGAACAAAATAAAATAGATTTTGTAAATTCTATAGTTGGTCGTGAAAAATATTTTAATACCGATAATAACTATAAAGACCAAGATATAATCAAATTAGGAGTAAAAACTTACGGTTTAGCAGGAACAATTGTAAGTATCAATGATTATCCATGAGCCTTTGCTAATAGTGGGGCAGAAGACCTAGAAAATGGTACTTTTAAAATTCCTGAAATGTACAATGGTACAATTAGGCATCTACTAAAAGGTGATAATAGAGAACTTGGTACTTATGAGGAAGACGATTTTAAATCTCATAATCATGATATGAGTCATGATCACGATATGAGTCATCAACATTGGTATAATGCTTATCAGTTTGATGGTGCTGGTCCATTTAGTGTAAATAGAGATGCAAATGATTCTGTAAGAGACCATGAGACCTGAGGAGGTAGAGATAGAACTGGTGGTAGTTCAAAATCTACTACAGGAAATAATGGTGGCAGTGAAACAAGAATGAAAAACACAAGCGGTCAGTGGTATTTATTATTAAGTGTTGATATTTAGTAGATAAAATATAAAATATATTTTATAACATGAAAGGAATCATAGTAAATGCAAAATGAATATAGTATAGCTTTTTCAATAAGTAGGTCTCATTTATTATTTGCTATGGTTACCTTATATTCTTTATTAAAAAACAATCAAAAATATACTTTTAATGTTTATATACTGCACGATAATTGTTTAAAGCAAAAAGAAATTGATAATATTTGCAACCAATTTCCGTTAAATCAATATAATAATTTAAAGATTAATCTTGTTGATGTTTCTAATCTTACAATAATTAAACAATTACCTAATCCTAATTTACTCCATCATAGTTGGAGTAAAGATATATATTTTAGGTTGTTTTTATCAGTGTTATTACCGAATGTAGATAAAATATTATATTTAGATACAGATGTTTTAATAAGAGGGGATATTACAGATTTTTTTGAAACAGATATGGGTAATAATTGTTTTTTAGGAGATGCTGATATTTCTCCTGTTGTAGTATGTTCTGGAGTTTTGCTTATGAATTTAAAAGAGCTTAGAAATTATAATATTTTAAAAGAACTAACAAATGAAATTATGTTAAATCCTACAACAACAGATCAAAGTTTTATAAATAAAGTTTATAAAAATACAATAATTACCACTCCTCCATATTATATTTTCAATACAGGTATCTTAAATAAACTAAAAAATGATTATACTAAAATTATTCACTTTACTGTTCCAATAACTAAGCCTTATTTTTCTTATGGATTTAAGTTTAAAGATCTTAAGCAAAAAGGAATAATAGAATATTTTACTTATTTTGAAGATTTTATTGAACCAAAATATAAATGGAAGTTTAAACTGGAAAAACTTTATATTTTTTATTGTAGAGAAAAATTAAATTCTTTAAGAAGAAGAGCTACTAGATTTTATTATAAGTATATTCTAAAAAATAGAGATTTTCATTTTTATATTAAAAATGAAAGAATATATAAGTATGCAATTATTAAAAAATCTTAAATAAATATTTTCTCATAAAATCTATATTATAAAAAATTTTGAAAAAAAGAACTTTCAATAGAAATAGATTTGGTTTTTTACAAGTAAACACTATGCTTAGGTTAGTTAGCTGTATTATGGCTAAAAGTAGTTTCCAATAATATATTCAATAAAAAAGGCTCTTACCTCTTGCAAAGTAAGAACCTCTTTTAAATTTAACATATAAATAGAAATGACTATCTTGAGTAAAATTCCACTACCACATTTGGTTCCATTTTAACAGGATACGGAACTTCTTCTAGTTTTGGCACACTTAATAGTTGACCTTCTTTAGTATCGTGGTTTACTTGAATGTATTCTGGCACATCTCTTTCGTTAGATTGAATAGCTGATAATACAATATCTAAATCACGGGAAGTAGGTTTAATACTTACCACATCACCAACTTTTAGTCTCATAGAAGCGATATTAACTTTTTTACCATTAACCATGATATGCCCGTGGTTAATAAATTGTCTAGCAGCAAACATAGTAGAAGCTAATTTCATTCTGTAAATAACTGCATCTAATCTTGTTTCTAAAAGACCGATAAGATTTTGCGAAGTATCGCCTTGTCTTCTAACGGCTTCTTCATAGATTCTTCTAAATTGTCTTTCACCAATATTAGCATAATAGCCTTTTAGTCTTTGTTTAGCTAAAAGCTGTAAACCATAATCACTTGGTTTTTTAGGTTGAGCTCCATGCTGACCTGGACGGCTTGTTCTTTTATTATAAGGAGATTTAGCACGACCCCAAAGGTTGATACCTAATCTACGGTCAATTTTATATTTTGCATTATGTCTTTTAGTCATTAGTTTTCCTTGATTACATTAATTGTCCTGATAGTCTTTTTACAGCGTGTTAGTATACTCTAACAACTTTCTCAGGAAGAATTTATATTATTAATCAAAAACTACTTTATGTCAACATTTTTAAATGCTAATATAAAATATTATTATGGAGATTCTTATAGATGTTTAAAAAAATTATAACTTTATTTTTTATAGGTGTAGCTTTTAGTTGCTCTTTAAATGCAGAAATTTTATTTAAAAATGAGTTAATTAATAAAAAAATTCAAAATATAGCCGATGAAAAAATCCGTTCTAATAAAACCGCAGGTATGGTAGTTTTAGTACAACATGGAGACAACACAGAATATCTTAATGCTTTTGGTTATTCTTATTTGAAAGATAAGGGCAGAAATATTAAATATCCTGTTGAAATGAAAACCGATACTATCTTTGATTTAGCCTCACTTAGTAAAGTATTGGCTACAACTCAAGCAATTATGATGTTGCAACACGAAAACAAATTACAACTTGATGATAAAGTTTCTAAATATTTAACCGAATTTAATACTCCAGATAAAGAGAATATTACAATTTACGACTTACTTACCCATAGTAGTGGGCTTTCGGCATGGAAACCTTTATATATCCATGCAAAAAATAAGCACGAAGTTTTAGCTTATATAGGAAAACTGCCATTAGCTTATAAAACAGGAACTAATCAAATATATTCAGATTTAGGATTTATTACCTTAGGAGCTATTGTAGAAAGTGCTAGTGGCGAGAGCTTAGATACCTATTTACAAGAAAATCTATATAAAAAATTAGGTATGAATGATACCGGATATAATCCAAGTTCAGATAAAAAAAGTAGAATAGCTGCTACTTCATGGGAGAATTTGTTTGAGCAAAATATGTTGAAAGATGGTAAATATGGAGTTGTAGAAAAACCTGAAGATTTCAAAAATTGGCGGAAATATACTCTACAAGGTGAGGCTGATGATGGTAATGCTTTTTATGCAATGCAGGGAGTATCAGGGCATGCTGGGTTGTTTTCTACTGCCCAAGATGTTTCTAAGTTAATGCAGGTAATGTTAAATGGTGGAACTCTTAATGGAGTTGAGTTTTACTCTGCAGATATTTTAAATACTTTTTCCCAAAAGCAAGATAAAGCAGATTTTAAAGGTAGAGCCATAGGGTTTGATTACTCAAGAGATTATATGGGTAAAAATCGTTTTCCTAATACTTTCGGGCATATTGGGTTTACAGGTGGTTGCCTTGCTCTTAATAAAGAACAAAAATTAGGGATTGTAATTTTAACCAATAGAGAAAATGTTGGTTTAAATGCAAATGGTGAGTATACAGGCTTTAATGATTTATGCTCAGAAATTATGGATACTGTTTATGAAAACTATAAAAGCTAGACTTTAAAGAGGGGAATAATTATTTAGTATTTCCCTCTTAATATATAAAAGAAAGGGAGTTAAGACTATCTTAACCCCCTTTTTTAATAGAAATACAATATGGTTATAGCAACTAATTATCTTCAGAAGCAGTTTCTGTAGTTCCTGTTTCCTCAGTATGCAAATTATTTTTTAACAAAAAGTTTTCGCAAATTTCAATAGTATTAGCATTAATACTATGAGGAAGTTTCTTTTCCACATGGCTTTCAAATGGAATATTTTTTTGCTTAAAAAACTCTACAGTTAAATTAAATCTTTCTAAAGGTAAAACCTCATCATCCTCACCATGAATCATAAGAATTCTTTGATTATAATTAGATTCCTCATTATCACCAAAATATACACCACTATGAGATATAACTGCATCTAATTCCATATCAGAATGTAAGGCAGTATATAAAGCTAAAATCCCCCCTTGCGAAAATCCTAAAAGAGAAATATCCTTATATTCCAAATTATGATACTCTTTAACTTCATTAATTAGTTTAACAATAAGAGCTGAGGCAATTTTTACCTCATTAGGGCTAGCAATTTCAACATCAAAACCACCTTTATCATTTTCTTTAGTAATCAAAGAAAACCACTGTTTACCAACAAATCCTTCTATTTCGTAAGGAGCATTAGCAGCAATAAAAAGAGTGTTTTCAAGATTTTTAAAACTAGGAGCAATAGAGATTAGATCTTTAGCATCTGAACCATAGCCATGAAGCAATATTACAACTTTTTTAATACTTTCATTTTCTTCTTCAGTGCCTTCTTTATTAGAAAAACAAAGACATTTTAAAGACTTATACGAGCAACTATTCATGAGATTCCGTAAAACTAATATTTTGTGATTTTAATAATTCTTGCAATTCGCCACTTTAGTACATTCCTCTAACAATATCACAACCGCCAATAAATTGACCATTAATATATAATTGTGGAATAGTAGGCCATTGCGAATATTCTTTAATTTTTTCTCTGATTTTATAATCAGCCATTACATCAATATCCACAAAATCAACTTTTAAAAGATCTAGTAAAATATGATTAACTACTGAACTAAAACCACATAAAGGCATATCTTTATTACCCTTCATAAATAAAACTATAGAGTTTTCTTTAATTAGGCTATCAATTTGCTTTAGGATATCGTCATTAAGATTAATGTTAGACTCACTCATAACATTTTCATTAACACTAGAACCAGAAGATTTTTCTTGCTTAGTGTAAGTATTAAGAGCCAAAGCATGAATCTCATTACCCACAAGATTACCTAAACTTTCATAAACCATTTTATGTCTTTGGATAGAATTTTTATTTAAAAAAGAGTCAGAATATATGGTAGCTTCTAAGTGCTGTCCATCACCAACTGTATCTATTACATCAATATCAGAATTAGGAAAAGCAACATCAAGCATTTTCTTTAATTCAGCAATATTTATACTCATTTATGAAATCCTTTTAATGTTTCATTAACTAATTTATGGTAGCATATTAAGGAGTAATCTCCAAATTTAAAATTTGTAATTTTAAATCTCTTGGTCTTCTATTTTATCGCAATAGCCCTAAATTTTTAAAAGAGGTGATACCTTCCATTGCGATAATAACATGATCGTGCAGTTTAACATTAATACTAGTAAGAGCCTGATTAAGAGCATTAGTTATCTCAATATCCTCAGATGATGGATCAGGTTTGCCGCTAGGATGATTATGAATTATAATTACCGAACTAGCTCTTAAATCTAAACACCTAGCAATGATTTCTCTAGGATAGACAGTTATAGAGTTAATGCTTCCTTCCATAAGGATTTCATCAGCAATAATAGTATTTCTAACATTAAGATAAACCACATGAAAAACTTCTTTTTTTTCGTAAGCAATTTTTGCAAAACAGTAATCCATCAAGTTCTGCCAATTTTTTATAACAGAAGAATTACTAATAGATTTTTTTAAAATTTGGATATTAGAAGCCTTTACCAATTGCAACAAACAAACGGTATTTTCACTAACTCCTTTATTTTGTAAAAGATTTTCTTTTGGAGTTGAAATTATGGTGGCAAGATTACCATATTTTTGTAATAAAGACTTTGCTAGCGGTTTTACATCACGACGAGGAATTGTATAAAACAATAGCATTTCTAATAATTCGTAATCATCGTAAGTTGTATTTTTATTATGATTATTATTTAAAAAACGACTTTTAACCCGCTGACGATGCCCGCTTATTATATCAATATCTTCACTATCTAAATCATCTTCTTGCATATCTTCCATGATTTTTTCCTAAAACTATGGCAATGTAAAAATAACACAACCGTCTTTAGATACACCTATAGTATGTTCGTACTGAGCCGAAAGAGAAAAATCTTTAGTAATTGCCGTCCAACCATTACTTAGCATTTTAATATCTTTTTTACCGAAGTTAATCATAGGCTCTATGGTAAAAACCATGCCTTCTTCAATAACCATCCCTTCGCCAAAATTACCATAATGTAAAATATTAGGGTCTTGATGAAATTCACTACCTACACCATGCCCGCAAAAATCTTCTACCACTGAAAATCTGTTTTTATGAGCGATAGCCTCAATAGTTGCTCCAATATCACCAATATGAATACCAGGGCGAACAATTTTTATAGCTTCTTCTATGCATTCAAGAGTAGTTGCCATAAGTCTTTGGGCTTTAGGGCTAATTTTACCAACACTAAACATGCTACTAGTATCGCCATACCAACCATCTAAAATTACGGTTACATCTATATTTAGAATATCCCCCTCTATTAGTTTTTTATCGCTAGGAATACCATGGCAAATTTCATGATTAAGCGAAATACAAGAAGACTTTGTATAACCTCTATAACCTAAAGTCGCAGGGATGGCATTATTAGCAATTATAAAATCGTGGATTTTTGAATCAAGGAAGTCTGTAGAGACACCAGCCTTAACAAAATCTTTAATATACTCAAGAGTTTTATAAGCCAAAAGCCCAGCTTTTTTTAAGCCAACAAAGGCTTCTTGGTTATAAATATAAATATTTTCCATTTGCCCGTAGTTTTCAACTTTTTTAATGATAAAATTTTTATTCATAGATAATCTCTATTGGTTGATTGATTTTTATAGTATTTAAATTAATATCACAGCTATAGCATAAAAATTCTACACCACTGTGCTTAGCAAGCATAAAATTTTCATAATATTTAGGGTCAATACTTTTTGCAATTTTAAAGTAGTTAGCATCGTTTCGCTGAATAATATACAAATTAATTGCCCGCCCACCGTTTTTTACTATTTCAATTAAATCGGTTAAATGCTTAGATCCTCGTACCGTAGGGCTATCAGGAAATTCAGCGATATTTTGCTTTCTTTTTAAAGTAATACTTTTAATTTCCACAAAGCAGTTTTCTCCCAAATTATTACTAAGGAAAAAGTCAAAACGAGAATTTAAATGTTTAACCTCAGGCTTGATAATATCATAATTTTCTAGTGGTGTTATAAGTTTTTCTGCAAATGCTTCATGAGCTAGTTTGTTAGCTAAATGAGTATTAACCCCAACAAGGCTAGAGCCATCATCAATAAGTTCTAGTTTATACTTTAGCTTATTTAAGGGATTGGTAGCAGGGCTTATATATACAGTATTCCCTTCATTTAAAAGCCCCATCATAGAGCCAGAGTTAGCACAATGGACGGTGGTAATTTCGTTATTTTCTAGCAAAACATCCACTAAAAATCTTTTGTATCTTTTAAGAAACTTAGCTTTTATAAGATTTGGTTGCTTCATGTTTTTTACTTCCAAGCAATTAAATTGGCAAATTCAATTACGATAGGATAGCAATTGCTTTGAGAATCTTTATGTTTTTGAAAACTATCTTCTACCTCTTTAAAAAACTTTTTACCCACATAATTTTTATTTCTAGTGGTTAATATATTAGTTTGAGCAGAATTTCTTAAATCGGCAAATATTTTTGGGATACTACTATACATAATTTCTATTTTATCTTTATCAACGGTGATTTCTTTAAAACCAGCCTCTTGTACCAAATTACCAAGTGTTGTAATATCTACAAAAGGATGAATACGAGGGGAAACTCCATTAAACAACTTCATCTCTACCTCAAACAAAATTTCACTTAAAGGATAAAGAGTTCCAAGAGTAGGGATACTCATTAAAAAAGCCCCGTCTTCTTTTAATATTCTGTAAATATTTTTAAAAACACTCTCAGGATTATTAATATTATGTAAAGAAAAATTACTAACAACAATATCAAAAGAATTACTTTTTAAAGAGATATTCTCTTCGTCTAGCAAGATTTTATTAGGGTAAGGATTATGATTTAAAAAATTACTTATAAAGTCAGATTGCCAAAGTTCAGTAATTTTTTGCGGATTATAAAACTCTTCCTCTTTATTATATAAGCAGTTGTAGAACTCACCAACTCCAGAGCCAAGCTCTAAACCACAAGCGAAATTATTTTTTAACTCGCTTAGTTTTTCAGCAGTTCTTTGGCAAATTTCTTCTTTTAAAAAATTTGGACTCAATTGACTATCAGTTAGTTTATTTGCCCGCAACTGCAATAATTCTCTATCAAAAACTTTCATAAATGTTAATACTATCCAAAATTTAAATATATTAAAAATATCATTAAAATCTTATTTTTGCAAAATAGTTATATAATTATAACCATTTTTGTTATAAAATTAACTACTAATTAGGTTGTAAAAAATGCTAAAGCAAATATTTATAAAAATATTAAGGTTTATTTATCCGCCAAGATGCTATCTTTGTGATGTTGTAGTTAGCTTTGAAGGAGTATGTAGGGATTGCTTCAATAAGCTACAAGCATCTTATAAATATAATTGTAATATGTGTGGAATAGAGCTAAAAATTGCAGGCACTTGCCTAAATTGTTTAGCCAAACCAAAAATATTTGATACGATTTCGTACTGTTTTGTTTACAATTCTGAAATATTTAAGCTAATTAATGGCTTTAAAAATCACGATAAAAGTTATCTCGCTAAGTTTATCAGTAATTTTTTAATTAAAAAAATTATAGAAAAACAACTTGCCGATAAAATAGATATAGTGATTCCAATTCCCATTCATTATAGAAAATTAATTAAAAGAAAGTATAATCATACAGCGATTTTATCTAAAATAATTGCCAAACATTTTGATAAACCATTTACCTATAATACCTTAAAAAAAATTAAAAAAACCAAAGATCAAATGAAATTGAATGGTAAAAAAAGACTAACTAATGTAAAAGGTGCTTTTAATATAAATAAAAATCATTTAAAATATCTTAAAAGTAAAAATATTTTATTAGTTGATGATGTGCTAACCACAGGAGCAACAATTAATGAGTGTTCCAAAGTACTTAAAGAAAGTGGATGTAGGCAAGTGCATATACTTATCTTCGCCCGAGTAAACGGAACATTAAAAGTTTAATCTTTTGAGTTTCTATGTCGTCGCAAAGCTATTCATGTATTGGTTATACACTTCATAGCTTTGCTCCTAATATAACTCTCAAAATATTAAACTTTTGTAAAAGTGTGATATTGCTACCTTCTATGTTGTCGCTTGACTCCTCACATATTGATTATATGCTACGGAGTCAAGCTCCTAATATAAGGTTAGCACTATCACACTTTTTTGGAAAGTTTAATATATTGGATTTCTATTTAGTCGCTTTACTACTCATGTATTATTCATACACTTCGTAGTCAAGCTCCTTAATATAAACCTCAATCTATTAAATTTTCTTGAAAGTTTAATCTTTTGAGTTTCTATGTCGTTGCAAAGCTATTCATGTATTGGTTATACACTTCATAGCTTTGCTCCTAATATAACTCTCAAAATATTAAACTTTTGTAAAAGTGTGATATTGCTACCTTCTATGTTGTCGTTTCGTAGCTCGTGTATTTATTATACACTTCGCCACGAAGCTCCTAATATAAGACTAGCACTATCATACTTTTTTAAAAGTGGGATATTGCATGTTGAGTATAACTATACATTAAATGTTTCACGTGAAACATTTTTAAAAAACTAAGAATATTAGTATTTTTTATTATTTAATTTAAACAAGAGAAAAAGATGAAAATAGAAATTTATTCAAAAACAGTATGTCCTTATTGTGTAAAGGCAAAAAATCTTCTTAAACTTAAGGGAGTTAGCGACAAAATTATTGAATATAATATTGAAACCGACCCAGCCAAAAGAGAAGAAATGTTAAAAAGAGTAGTGGGGGCAAAAACTGTCCCACAAATTTTTATCAATGATGTTCTAGTAGGTGGTTATGATGACCTTGCTGCTTTAGATTCTGCTGGTAAATTAGACAAAATGCTAAGCTAGATTAAATCTTCTTAGCATAACCAATATAATTAACATCTGGCTTTAAAGAGAGATTCCAATCTCTAGATATTGGATGTAATTTAATGCCCTTAATATCATGAAGCTCAAGGCTACACTTGCTTAAAATATGATTAAGCTCACTAGGTTTTATAAACTTATTATAATCATGAGTTTGTTTAGGAATCCAATTTAAAATATATTCAGCAGTATATTTTGCTAAAACTAAAGATTTTAAATTCCTATTAATAGTTGAAAAAAATAAAATTCCGTCTTTTTCTAAAAGTTGCGAGATGGTTTTAATAAAATTTTCAGGGGAACTAACATGCTCTATGATTTCCATAGCAAAAATTACTTTGAATTTTTTTTGTGGATTTTTCTCAAGATAATCCTCTGGTAAAATATTAATATACTCAATGTCTAAAGATCCTTCTTGAGCATGTTTTTTTGCAGCAAGAATACTTTCTAAAGAAGCATCAATACCAATTAACTTATAATCAAGTTTAGAGAAACTCTCTGATAAAATTCCACCACCACAACCTATATCAAGGATTTCAATATTGGATAGGTTATGTTTATCTAATATATTTTTTATATAAGCAACTCTAACTTTATTAAAGTTGTGTAAAACCTTGAATTTACCATTGTTTTTCCACCAGTCTTCGGCAATGTTAGAGAACTTATTTATCTCGGAATCAATACTAGATTTAGACTTCACCATATACTCCATATTTCTAAAATATTTAAAATAATAACATAATTTTTTAAAATTAATAAATTATCTTGTATTTATTGGCTATTGATAATATCATAAAATCGTATATAATTTAATTGATTACTATATTTTTTATGGAATAATTTTTATGAACAAAAACGATAAATTAGAAACTTTATGGAAAGTAGGAAAAGATTTTTTAGGTGTTGATTACCCAATCATGGGCGGAGCTATGTCTTGGATATCTGAAAGTAAATTAGTATCAGCAGTTTCAAATGCTGGGGCTTTTGGAGTTATAGCCAGTGGTTCTATGGATGCACCTTTGTTGTTAGATATGATTAAAAAAACTAAAGAAAAAACTAGCAAACCTTTTGGAATTAATCTTATAGTTATGAATCCTCATCTTGATTCTTTGGTTGATGTTTGTATAGATCAAAAAACAACTCATGTAATTTTTGCTGGTGGTTTTCCTAGTGTAGATATAATTAAGAAATTAAAAGATAAAAATATTAAAACTGTAGCTTTTGCTCCAAATTTATCTTTAGGCAAAAGATTAGTTAAAAATGGTATAGATGCCTTAATTATAGAAGGATCAGAAGCTGGCGGACATATTGGTCCTGTTTCTACCTCAGTTTTAGCTCAAGAAATTCTACCAAATATTAAAGATGTGCCAGTTTTTGTAGCAGGTGGTATTGGTAGAGGTGAAATTTTAGTTAATTATTTAGAATTAGGAGCGGCAGGAGTTCAAATCGGGACCTCTTTAGTATGTTCTACCGAATGTATCGCTCACGATAAATTTAAAGAGGCTTTTATTAAGGCTTCGGCTCGTGATGCTCAATCAACTCAACAAGTTGACAATGATTTCCCAGTGATTCCGGTAAGAGCAATTGTTAATAAAGGTTCAAAAGATTTCTTAGATTTTCAAAAAGATGTAATTTCTCAGTATAAAGAGGGTAGCTTAAGCAAATACGATGCTCAAATGAAAATAGAACATTACTGGGTTGGAGCATTAAGAAAGGCTGTAGTTGATGGTGATGTAGAAAATGGTTCTCTTATGGCGGGTCAAAGTGTAGGGTTAGTTAATTCTATTCGTCCGTGTAAAGAAATCATTGAAGAGCTAATAACACAAGCTACAGAATACCTAAGTAAATAATTAAATACAAAGAGTAAAAAAAATATGGAAAATGCTGGCTTGGGAGAGCTTTTAAAAAAAGCTAGAGAAAAAAAAGAATTAAGCATTGATGATGTGGTTAGAATCACAAGAATCAGAAAAGAGTTTTTAGAGGCTTTAGAAAAAGAAGATTATTCTAAATTACCAGAGAGAACTTATGCTTTAGGATATTTTAGATCTTATGCCAAATTCTTAGATATAGAAAATATTGAAGAGTTAATCAAAGAATTAGATAAAACCTATTACTTTGAAAGACCTAAGTATTCTAATAAAAAAGGACAGGCTTTTTTAGACGATGAATACGGCTTAGTAAATACTATTAAAAAGAAATTTAGTCATAATTCCAATGAAGAATCTGAAGAACAGAAAGATTTTGAATTAAAAGATATTTCTAAAAAAACAGACGAAACATTATCTGATAAAGATTCTTTAAAAAATAAAGATAGTAAAAAAGAAAGCACAGAAGAGGGCGGATTTTCTTCTCATAATAAGCTAATTATTGTTTTGTGTGTTTTTCTATTTGTATTTTTGTTCTTAGGTTATAAGTTATTATTTAGTGGTTCTTCTGAAAAAGAAGACGAAAATTCTGTTGAAGTTGCAACTAAAGAAATTAGTGATAATAAAAAAATTGATTCTATCATAAATGATAACTATGTAGTGGTGGAAAATAAAGATAATAATAAAAAATTACAAAATCCACCGTTAGAAACTAAATCATTGCAAGGGCAAGAAGCTCAACCAAATGATAATGCTAATAGTACTCTTCCTTATGAAGTAAATCAAAATAATACAGATGCTAGTGCTAATGCCGAAACTTCACAAGAAGTAGTAGTTGAAGAAAAACCTAAGGTAGAAATTAAAAAAGTAAATTTTCCAGAAACAAAAAAGAAATCTGAAATATCTATAACTTTTGCTGAAGATGTTTGGATTCAAATTTTTAAACAAGACGATAAAAATACCGTTTATGTAGATAAAATTTTTAAAGCTGGTGATATTTTTGATATTCCAAATGTTGATAACATTGCTATGAATGTGGGTAATTATAAAGGTATTACTTTAGTGGTAGGTAATAAAGAGTTAGAGCTTACTAATCCTAGAAGAGGTAATGTTTTAAAAAATATTGTTTTAGATAAAAATACTTTGCTAGAAACATACTCACCTGCTAGATAGTAATAATATATTTAAGGAATTAATGTAAGATACTAAAATTAATATATGAATAAAGAAGTTAAAATATATGCAGTATGATTATAAAATTCCAAGAAGAAAATCTCGGGTAGTTTCAGTAGGAAATGTTAAGGTTGGTGGCGATAATCCTATATCGGTGCAATCTATGACTAATACTAAAACTACCGATTATGTGGCAACTATCAAACAAATTCATAGGCTAGAAGAAGTAGGGGTAGATATGGTTAGGGTTTCTTGCCCAGATCAAGACTCTACCGCTGTATTTGATAAAATTGTTAAAGAAGTTTCTGTTCCAATTATTGCTGATATTCACTTTCATTATCGTAGAGGTATAGAGGCTGCCGAAAAAGGTGCTTCTTGTTTGCGAATTAATCCTGGTAATATTGGTTCAAGAGAAAAAGTATTAGAGCTGGTTAAAGCAGCTAAAGATAATAACTGCTCCATAAGAATTGGGGTAAATTCTGGTTCACTAGAAGAAAATCTTATAGAAAAATACAAAAGTCCAACTCCTGAGGCAATGCTTGAGAGTGCTAATAATCATATTAAAATTTTAGAAGATGCCGATTTTTTTAACTTTAAAATTAGTGTAAAATCTTCTAATGTATTTTTAGCTGCAAAATCTTATCAATTGTTGGCAGAATCTTGTGATTATCCTTTGCATTTAGGGATAACCGAAGCAGGTGGATTACGAGCAGGGACTGTACTTTCTTCCATAGGGTTAGGTAATCTTTTATGGCAAGGGATTGGCGATACCTTGAGAGTTTCTTTATCGGCAGACCCAGTTGAGGAAGTTAAAGTAGGCTTTGATATTTTAAAATCTCTTAACTTAAGAAATAAAGGAGTTAAGATAATTTCTTGTCCTTCTTGTGCTAGGCAAGGCTACGATGTAGTTAAAGTAGTAGCAGAGGTAGAAGAAAGATTATCGCATATTAAAACTCCCTTGAGTGTTTCTATGCTGGGATGTGTGGTAAATGGTATTGGCGAGGCAATGTATACAAATATTGGTCTTGTGGGTATTAGTGATAAAGAAAATGTAATTTATATTAATGGTAATAAAGATCACCGAATTTCTAACGAAAAAATTGTTGATCACATTGTAAACTTGGTAGAAGAACAAGTAGCAATCTTAGAAAATAAAAAATAACAAAACTCATTAACTTATAATGCAAAAATAATAAACTTAATCTAAGAGTTTATTTTTGTAGTTTTATAATATTTTAAAAGGTTAAACTGTAAAAAATAAATATGGTGGAATATAAAAACATTCGTGGAACTCACGATTTATACGGAGAATCTCTAGAAAAATTTGCTTATGTAGAAGAGGTTACCAAAAAAGTAGCCTCATACTATAATTTTAAAGAAATTCGTACTCCAATCATAGAATATCTTCAAGTGTTTGAAAAAAATATTGGCGACGAAACCGCTGATATTATTGGTAAAGAAATGTATACCTTTGAGGATAGAAGTGGCGATAAAATCGTTCTTCGCCCCGAAGGAACAGCACCTGTTGTGCGGTCTTTAATATCCGAAGGGCTAACCCATAAATTACCGCTAAAATATTTTTATATGGGAGCAATGTTTCGCTACGAAAGACCACAAAAAGGTAGACAGCGACAATTCCATCAACTAGGGTTTGAATACTTAGGCACGAATCATTATAGTAGTGATGTGGAAATGATTAACCTTGCCCTAGATATTCTTGAATCTCTAGGTATAACCTCTTATAAATTACATATAAATTCGCTAGGTAGTAGTGAGTCTTTAAATGCTTATAAACAAGCACTTGTAGATTTTCTTCAAAGTAAAAAAAATGAACTATCTGAGGATTCTCTTAACAGATTATTGAAAAATCCTCTTAGAATATTAGATTCTAAATCACCTCAAGATAAAGAAATTATTAAAGATGCTCCAAAAATTGCTGATTTTCTAATTAAAGAAGATAAAGAATTTTTTAATAAAGTTAAAGAATCCCTCACAAATTTAGGAATTTCTTATACCGAAGATAGTAATTTGGTAAGAGGACTAGATTATTACACCCATACGGTTTTTGAAATTATTACTGACCAGTTAGGTTCGCAAGGTACATTAATTGCTGGTGGTCGCTATAATAATTTAATTAAACAAATGGGCGGCAATGATACGGGAGCTTTTGGCTTTGCCGGTGGTATAGAAAGGCTAGCCCTTATGCTTAATGCTAAAAAAGAGTCTCCTAAAAATATTGCACTAATAACCTCAGCTGAGGATTACAATCAGTATGCTTTAACTTTGGCAAAAAAACTAAGAGAAGCTAACTTTGGGGCAACTTTAATCTTAGGGAAAGATGTCTCAAATAAGTTAAAAAAGGTTGAAATAGCCGATTTTTTCTGTAGTATAATTATAGGAGATACCGAACATTCTACAGGCGAGCTAACCCTTAAAGATGTAGCTAACCGTGAACAATTTAAAGTTAAAGAAGAAGCCCTTGTAGAGTTTTTAAGCTCGCAATATGGCAAATATAAAATATAAGAGTGAATGAATGAGTTTTCAGGATAATTTAGAATCTTTAGTTAATAAACATAATGAACTAGGCGATAAGCTGGCTAAGGGTGTGTCTAATCCTGCGGAATTTTCTAGTGATTCTAAAGAGTATAATAATCTTACCCCTATTGTAGATTTAATAAAAAGTCTTTGGGGTAAAAAAGACGAATTAAAAGATTTAGAAGAAATTATTGAATCTAAAGATGCCGACCTTGAAATTAGAAATATGGCTAAGGAAGAGTATCCAAATGTTAAAGAAAGTATAGAAAAACTTACCGAAGATTTGAAAATAGCTTTACTTCCTAAAGATAAAGACGATGAAAAAAGTGTTATCATAGAGCTAAGAGCCGGTACAGGTGGCGATGAAGCCGCTCTTTTTGCTGCCGATTTATTCCGCATGTATTCAAGATATGCTGAGGTAAAAAGATGGAAAGTAGAAGTTATGTCTATGAGTGAAAACGGAGTAGGAGGCTATAAAGAAATTATTGCTACCATTAGTGGTAAAGATGTTTTTGCTAGATTAAAATATGAATCGGGAGTTCACAGAGTACAAAGAGTTCCAACCACAGAGGCTAATGGACGGGTACATACCTCAGCGGCTACTGTAGCAGTGTTGCCAGAGGCAGAAGAAGTTGACCTGCAAATAGACGAAAAAGATTTAAGAATAGATATTTACAGATCTTCAGGGGCAGGCGGACAGCATGTTAATACTACCGATAGTGCGGTGAGGATTACCCATATCCCTACAGGAATTGTCGTAGCTCAGCAAGATGAACGGTCGCAGCATAAAAATAAAGCTAAGGCGATGAAGATTTTAATGTCAAGAATTTACGAGCAACAAAGAATGGAGCTAGACCAAAAAAGGTCAGCCGATAGAAAATCGCAAGTAGGTAGTGGCGATAGAAGTGAGAGAATAAGAACTTATAATTTCCCTCAAGGTAGAGTATCTGACCATCGTATTAACTTAACCCTTTATAAGCTAGACAGATTTATGGAAGGCGAGCTAGATGAAATGATAGATGCCCTTACTTCTTCTGATCAAGCTCTTAAATTAGCAAATTCTGAAGGTTTATTAGATTAGGATTGTTATAGTGGTTTTAAAAGAGGCTGTTATTTACTACTCGTCTTTACTTAAAGAAGCTAAAATTAGGAATGCTTCTTTAGAGACTAGATTATTACTACAACATGTTTTAAATATAGATAATACCTCTTTCATTATTAATAATGATATGCTAATAACCGCCGAGCAACAAGAACAGCTAAACAATCTATTTTCTAAAAGAGCTAAAGGGATTCCTTTAGCTTATATTTTAAATCAGCAATTTTTTTGGAAGCATAATTTTTATGTGAACAAAAATGTTCTAATTCCAAGAATGGATAGCGAAACTTTAATTCAAGCGGTATTAAATAAGGTTTCACAGGCGGAAAATCCCCACATTCTAGAAATAGGAATTGGCAGTGGTTGTTTATTGCTTTCTCTTTTGCATGAGTATCAAAATTCTACAGGTGTGGGGGTAGATGTATCACAAGAGGCTCTTGAGGTTAGCAAAATTAATGCTAAAAACTTAGAGGTCTCTCATAGGTTAAACTTAATGCAATCTAATATCTTTGCAAATGTGGTAGATAGTTTTGATATAATTATTAGTAATCCTCCTTATATTGCTGATACTGATACCGAAATTAGCGAAGATGTTAAAACTTTTGAACCGCATTTAGCCCTATTTGCTAAAAATAACGGTTTATTTTTTTATCAAGAAATTTTAAAAAATACACATAAATATCTTAAAAAAAATGGACTAATCTTTTTTGAAATTGGTTATAAGCAAAAACAAGATGTTCTAAATATTGCCTTAAATAATAATTATCAGTGTTTAGGTGAATTTAAAGATATGTCTCATAAAGATAGAGTTTTAGTATTTGGTGTGGCAAAATGATATATACCATCGGGCATAGCAATATAGAAATAGATTACTTCCTTAGTGTTTTAAAAAAGTACGAAATCAATATTTTGTGTGATATTCGTATCGCTCCTTATTCGGCTTATGTTCCCCACTTTAATAAAGAAAAGCTAGCGGATTCTTGTAAAAAAGTTGGTATAATGTATATTCATAAAACCGAATTAGGCAGTACAAATGTTTATCCACTAATTGAGCCAACCGAGAAAATCTTAGAAATTTTAAAAAAAATATCTGCCACTGCTAAAGAAAAAAATGTAGTTTTAATGTCCGATGGCTGGGATTACCAAAATTGCCATCGTACTATTTTAGCAGGATGGCTAGAGTATCATTTTAAAGAAAAAATCCTACCTATAAATATTAAAAATGCTGAAATATTTACCAAAAAAACACTGCAATTAAATATCTTTAATTAAAATATAAAATGCTAAGATTCTAAAAAACTGTTTTATTATATATAATCTTATGTATAATAGGATATATTTTTTATATGAGAAAAAATGATTAGATTCTTGTTATTTTTTGCAACTTTGTTTTTTTGCATATTTAATTTTTTAAGTATGCAAAAATCTTATGCAGAAACTTATATTTCTGTAAGTGGTTCTTTAAATTCCATTAGTAATTTAGAGTTTAAGGCAACATCCGAGCAACCACTTTTAAAAGATTTTAATATTACTAATAACTTTGCTCCTGTTGATGAAATAGTTTGTGTAGGCTGTCCTTATGGCAGTGGTACAATCATTTGGGATATTCATAAAAAAGTTTCAGTAAGTGAATCCTTAGATTATTCTCATAGGGATAAAAACTTAAATATTAACTCAAAACTAAATAAACAAGGAACTCCTTCTTATGGTTTAGCAGTTGGATATAAAATTAAGTATAATTTTAGAATTGAGGGTGAATTTAGATACACGACTTTTAGTAGTAGCTTATCGTCTCTTTATACAAATCTAAATGTTAATCATAAAACAATCATTAAAAATGAATTTTCTTGTGAGTTGCCATCTGGAAGACCTCCTGATCCGCAAAATCAAGAAGACTGTAGCAAATTATATTCAGATACTTTTAATTCTACAGAAAATATAAACAACAATTATAATATTTATACTAACTTATTAGATGGCTATGGAGATTATTCTATTAATTCAACTAGCAATATTATGTATGTTTTTATAAATCTTTTATATGATGCCCCATTGTCGGAATCCTTTGGAGCTTTTGCTGGTATGGGAATAGGAGAGGGATACTATAAATTATCATCCACTACAAATTTACCACTTAGTTTAAATGGAACTACAACTTTTTTAGCTTATCAATATAAAATTGGTGCTTATTATAATATTCTTAAAAGTGATAATGTTCGTTTATTTGTATCGTTTACCCAAATTAATTCTCAAAAAATTAAATTTAAAGATTTTAGCCTTGCTCCATTAAACAGTAGCAGTATTGATTTTGGCTTAATGTATAGTATTAGGTGAAAATAATGAAAAATATTATAATTATTCTTTTTATTATTTTATCTCCTACATTATTAAAAGCAGCATCTGGTTTTTATATAGGGGGAGGGTACGGACATGGTATTGCCGGTAATAGCAATATTAATATTAATAATATTGGGTTTAAAGATAGCTATTCGGAAACAAAAAATATCTTAAAAGACGAAATAGTTAGTGCAGATAATGATAATATCAATCCTGAAAATGATGGTAAAACTAGAACAGTAATAAATACTACTATAAATACCAACTATTCAGGTATATTAAAATCAGCCTCTTATAATAAAGCCATAAAAAACACAGCTTATGCTATAAGTGGAGGTTGGGCTTTTAAAAATATCCGAATGGAAATAGAGCTAAGAAATACGGTTTTGCAAATACAACCAAAAACCTCTGTTCTTGATGTAGGTATAAGCCAAGATTGGAAATCTTTAATAACCAGCTATTGTATAGTAGGAAACCAACAGGTTGGTAGTAATAATACCTGTATAAACAATGGTAATAAAGTTGATGATCCTGCTACTGAATGTGCTGAAATTTATGATCCAAAGGCAAAGAACCCTGTGTGCTATATAAATAATATAACTATGAGTGGCTCAACCTCTACTAGCCTTAATAATGTTATTATGGATGAAAATTCTGCTTTATCGTTTAAAATAGACCCCATAGACATTAATAACTATTTAGGATTCATGAATTTTATATATGAATTACCGATTAATCAAAAATTTACTTTGTTTTCTAGCTTTGGCTTAGGGTATGGTAGTTCTGCAATAAGTAATAACTTTGTTAAACAGTCGGTTGTTTACCCTGTTTATCAATATAAAATAGGAACATATTATTCTATTAGCAAGCATATAGATATTACTATTGATTATTCTAATATTAATATGCTTGGTACTGTAAAAAAGACAGATTTAATTGTTAAAGATACTCGTATTCAATCTATAAATTTTGGTATACGATATAATTTCTTTAAAAGAGAACCTGCTTTTTACCAAGAATATAATTATAAAAAGATTTTCCAGTTTCCTTAGCTAAAAAAATAGTGTAAATAAAATATTAAAATATACTTGACAAACAATAAATTTATAGCAATAATCTACTTTGTAGTTTTATAGAATTTATTAAACAAATGAAATGGTAGAAAAAATGAAGACATACTCGCCAAAACTTGCTGAGATTGAAAACAAATGGTATGTGGTTGATGCTAAAGATGTAATCTTAGGAAGATTAGCAGTTATTCTTGCTAATAGAATTAGAGGAAAACATAAACCAACCTTTGCTCCTCACATGGATTGCGGTGATAATATTATCGTTATAAATGCTGATAAAGTAAAATTAACTGGTAATAAAAAAGAACAAGGTAAATTTATTTGGCATACTGGTCATCCAGGTGGAATTAAAGAAAAATCTTGGAAAGATATTTTATCTGGAAAAAATCCTGAAAGATTAGTATCTAAAGCTGTAGAAAGAATGATATCTAAAGGAGCTTTAAGAAGAGCTCAAATGAGAAGATTGTATATTTATGCAGGTGAAGAACATCCGCATCAAGCTCAAGCTCCTGAAACTTTAGATGTTTCTGTATTTAATGCTAAAAATAAAAGGTAATATAATATGAGTCAAAAAATTGAATCCCTAGAAGAATTAGGTACTTCAGTAGTAGAAGAAGCTACTATTAAACCTATAGTGTACGAAAGAAAAGTTGATTCTAAAGGTAGAGCTTATGCTACTGGAAAGAAAAAAAGTTCAATTGCTAAAGTTTGGTTAAAAGCTGGTAGCGGTAAAATTACTATCAATAATCAAGATATTGAAGAGTACTTAGTTCGTCCAGTATTAAGAATGATAGTGAACCAACCTTTTGGTATCGTAAATGCTGAAAACCAATACGATATAATTGTTTCAGTTAGTGGTGGTGGTTTAAGTGGTCAAGCTGATGCTATTAAACATGGTGTTTCTAAGGCTTTATTTGCTTTTAATCCTGAGTACAGAACTACTCTGAAAAACGAAGGTTTCTTAACTCGTGATAGTAGAGTTGTAGAAAGAAAGAAATATGGTAAAGCTAAAGCAAGAAGAAGCTACCAGTTCTCAAAAAGATAGTTTTATATTTATTAAAAATTATTTTAATAAAAGTAATATTCAAAAAAAAGAAGTATGTTTAACAGCATGCTTCTTTTTTTATGGAAATGTATAATAATACTTTATTGTAATGATAAGTGTTGATTTTTCATATTTTTGGGTATAAAATTGATACTCATAATCATAATTATTATTATGAGACATAATATATAAAAATTATAAGAAAACATAAGCTAAAGTTAGTAAGAACAGTAAGGGTATTTAATATAAGATTCTCATTTGTTTTTATACTTTACTAAGTTTTCTATTTAATTGTGTTTAATTGTAAATTTATTAAGTTAAATACGATTTATATTAAAAGATATTTTGTAAGTTTTTATTAATAAATAAATATTTCTATGTATTCTTTTGATTTATTAATTGTTTTTTAGGTGTGCCACAAAAATGCGGGGGGGGGGAGCTAGTTATAATGAAAAAAGTATTAATAAGCATTATTGCATATTTTTTATTAACATTTTCTGTTTTAGCAAATATTTTCACAGTTTACTTAAATCCTGTTGGTTATTATAGTGCTAATTTATCTAAGTTATCTTCTATTGCCATTATTAATTTAGCTTATGCTCAAATAAATAGTGATTTTTCTGTTAGCTCAACTAACAAAATGTTGCAGTTTAATTCTGCAAATAAGCCAACCGATTTATCTTTATCTAGTATCGGGTTAGCTTATAGAGAATGGACTACATTTAAAAATAATAATCGCTTAAAAAAAATTGTAGTAACAGTTAATGGTGATTGGTCGTTATTGACTAACGAAGAAAATGCTAGAAGATTTACACTAAAATTACTAAATATAGCTAATGAAAAATATCCTGTTTATTTTAATATGGGTTCTTTTTATGAAGAAAGAGGCTATGTAGATATTGATGGGATTGATTTAGATTTTAGAATGTCTGGAAGACCAAGTGAAGCTCAGCAAAGATATTTAGCTAGAGTTATAAATGAATTTAAAAGGACTTTACCTAATAAAATAATCTCTTTAACTATCAATGCTACAGCCGCAGATTTATATGTTTGCCAACAAGCAAATAGATCTCCTGAAGAAAAATGTAGTAATAAAAATGGCTCACCTAATGCTGGTGAGATGTATATATTTTTAAACAGATACTTAAAAATTAGTGATTTAAGTTTTGTTAATTTAATGGTTAAAGATAATAATGTAAATTATGAAATTGCTCTTGCTAATATGGGTCAATATATTCCTAAAGATAAATTAATTTTAAATATAGCTATTAGAAATGGTGATAAGTTAAAATCAGTTGTAGATATGGAAGAAAAAATTAAAAATATTAAAAATCTTGGCTATGGTGGAATTTCTGTTTATGGAATTGATATGTCTAAGCAAGATCATATAGATATTATTAATTACTTATTTAATTTATCATCGGATGTAGTTCAATAAATATGTACTTTACAAAAATGCAAGAGTGGGAGAACTAGTTATAAAATGAAAAAAGTATTAATAGGTATCGTTGCATACTGTTTATTAACTTTTAATGCCGTTGCAGGAAATATTTTTGCGGTTTATTTAAATCCTATTGGTAATTATAGTGCTAATTTATCAAGATTATTGCCTACAGCTTTTATTTATTTGTCTTATGCTACTATAGATAGCAATTTTAATATTCAAGCAACTAATAACATGTTGCAATATAACTCATCTAATGAACCAGAATCTTTAGAGAGAGCTTATATGAATGTAGATTTAGCTTATAAAGAATGGACTTCGTTTAAATATTATAACCCACAAAGAAAATTTGTATTATCTGTTAATGGTGATTGGTCCTTATTAAATACCGAAGAAAATGCTAAAAAATTTACAGAACAAATATTAAATATAGTTAATGAAAAATATCCTGTTTATGTTGATCGTGGCGATGCTTGGGAAAGAATAGGTTATGTATCTTTAGATGGTATTGACTTAGATTTTAGAAGTCAAGGAAGACCAACTGAAGCTCAGCAAAGATTTTTGGCTCAAGTTATAGCTGAGGTAAAGAAAACTGCACCTGAAAAAACACTCTCTTTAACCACATTCCCGACCTCTGCAGACTGGCTTATTTGCCAAAAATTAGAGAATGCTTCAGACTTTGATGATTGTACAGTTAGAGGAAATTCTCCTCATGGTGGTGAATTATATATATATTTTAATAAATATTTAGATATTAATAATTTAGATTTTATTAATTTATTTAATAAGGATGATGATGTAAATTTAAAAACTGCACTAGCTAATACCAATAGATATGTTCCTAAAGAAAAAATAATTTTAAATATTACCTTAAAAAGTGGTGATAAATTAAATAATATTTTAAAAATGGAAAGAGCAGTTATGGGTTTAGAACAAGCCGGCTATGGTGGAGTTTCTATTTATGGAATAGAGATGACCCAACAAGACCACATGGATATTATTAATTACTTGTTCTCTATACTAAATAATATCGTACCTTAACTATATGAAATTGATATATTACTCTATTTTATTTTTAGAATAGAGTAGTTTTTTTAACAATATATAAATCTAAGAAATCTTTTGCAATAAAAAATTAATATGATATAATTACTCGCATAAATATATATCCTACTGTTTTAGTAGGATATATTAGAGATAAGGTATATTTCATGAACGATTTAGCAACAATCTTTTTATCTAAAGCCAAACTTGGTAAAACTTATTATATTGTTAGGTTTGCTAATAATTTATCCTTTTATGAAAAAGATAGATTGTTATCTTATGGTTTTTTTGAGGGGAATTCTTTAAAAGTTTTAAGAAAATCTGTGTTTGGTAGCACTTTTCAAGTAAGAATTTCTGATTATAACTTGGTACTTAGAAAAAAAGAAGCTAATATGATAGTCCTACAGGAAGAAAGCAATGAAAGTTAGTTTGTTAGGGTATCCTAATTCAGGGAAAACCTCAATTTTTAATCTATTAACTAAGCAGAATAAAAAAGTTGCTAATTTTTCGGGAGTTACGGTAGATTCTGCTGAGGGTAGCTTTAATATAGATAATACTTCCTATAAAATTATAGATCTGCCGGGTATTAATTCGTTATCTTCGTTCTCAGATTCTAAAGATGAAATTGTGGTTAGTAAATATATTCAAGATAATCCTGATGATATTTATTTAAACATTGTAGATATTACCCATCTTAACAGAAATCTTTTATTAACTTTAAGTGCTATCACTAAAAAAATGAAGTTAATTTTAGTGGTTAATATGATAGATATGGTTAAATTACCAGAAGATCAAATTAATTCTATCCAAAAAAACTTAGCAGAAATTTTAAAAGTTCCCGTAGTAATGTTTTCTGCTAAAAAGAAAGCAGGGGTAGATAACCTAAAAAAAGCCATTAAAAATTATCAGTATCAAGAAACTACCTTAGAAACTAGTACTACCGAAAATATTAAAATCATTAAAGCAATTACTCAAAAATTGCCGAAATTAGTATCTAAATCTACCAAAGCTACCGAATTTTTAGATAAAATATTTTTAAATAAAATAATCTCAATTCCTTTATTTTTAGTGGTTATTTATACCATTCTTTTAATTACCTTAAATATCCATATTCTTTTTTCAGGTTTTATAGATACACTAGGAGCAATTATTTTTGTAGATTTCCCTAATAAATACTTAGCAAGCTATCTACCAGAGATTATACTAATAATTATTGCCGATGGTATAGGTGGTGGTATTCAAACCATGCTAACTTTCATTCCTATTATTTTTTCTTTATTCTTTTTATTAGGAATTTTGGAGCAAAGCGGATATATGGCAAGGCAAGCCTTTATTGCTGATGGTATCATGCAAAAATTAGGATTACCAGGTAAAGCCTTTATTGCTTTAACAATGGGCTTAGGTTGTACGGCTGCTTGTTCTTCTGGCTGTAGAACTTTAGAGAGAGAAAGCGATAGAAGGCTCTCTTTAATGATTTCACCTACAGTTTCTTGCTCGGCTAAGCTACCAGTATATGTTTACTTATGCTTTATTGCTTTTGGTTCAATGGCTTTAAATATTGTGTTTTTATTGTATTTTTTAGGAATAGCCTTTGCGGTAATCAATGGAATATTTTTATCAAAAAGTTTATTTAACCGTGGTAAAACATTGCCGTTTATTATGGATTTACCAGACTATATGATGCCGAACTTTTTATATATCTTTAAAAATTCTTTAAGAAGGGTTAAAAATTTTATTTTAGGTTTAGGTAAAATAATTATCCCGATGGTTGCCGTACTAACATTTTTATCTTCAGTTTCTTTTAAGGGTGAAATTGTTCCTATAGATTCTAACAAAAGTATGCTGGCTCAGGTAAGTAGTGTTATAACTCCTGCTTTAAATCCAATGGGGATAGATGATGATAACTGGCAGGCTACTCTTAGTATTATTACCGGATTTTTAGCTAAAGAAATGGTTGTAGCTACTATAGATGCCGTATATTTTCCAGCAGTTAATACTACTGCTAATACCGAAGAAGAAATTTCTATTACCGAAGAAATTAGCACGGCTATTAATGATTTTAAAGACCAAGTGGTTAGTAGAAATTATTTAGATATATTTGATATTGCCAGCAGTTATTCTTTACTAAACAATATTGATTCTAAGTATAAAATCATGATGGATAAGTTCAACGGCTATGCTGGGCTTTTTGCCTTTTTATTATTTGTTTTAATTTATTCACCTTGCCTTTCGGCAATGCGAGCAATTGCCATAGAAATAGGAGCAAAATGGGCTTGGATAGTAGGGATATGGTCAACCTTTAATGCTTATATGATTGCTACATGGTTTTATCAATTTGCCACAGGTTTCTCTAGGGGATTAGTGTTTTCTATTATATTTATTATTGTTTATACAGGAATATTTTTTATTTTTAAGCATATTGGCAAAAAAAATGCTAATATTTGGGATAGTAATTTTGTTTTTTCTAAAAAAATTCCCGATTAATAATGTTAAGTTGTAAGATGTTTTTTGTAAAAAGTGTTTTTGTTGCCTTATTCGTACTGCTGGCTGGTTGCAGTGTTAATAAATATAAAGTTCAAATAGCGGTAGAGAATAATCTAAGATCCTCTTCTGGAACTTATTATATCATGGATTCTTCTGCTAATATTCCCCAAGGAGTATTAGCCTATATAGAAGAACTTTTAAGTAGTAATTTATCCTCTCATGGTTTTGTAGAATTAAAAGACGATACCTCTAAAGAATCAGCCAATTATTTGGTTAGTATAGATTTAATTGTAGATAAATCTAACCAAAAATTACAAATTACTATTTTAGATAATACTTCTTCTAATCTTAAAAAAGTTTTTGTAGGTAGTGTAATTTTTGAAGGGTCTATTTATAATATAGATTTAGATTGTAATATTAATAGCCTTTTTACAGATAAAAAGTATTGTTAAAAAAATAGACAGTAAGTTTAATTACTGTCTATAAGGTTTTAACTTTTAGAGGAAAGTTAAATTATAAAGAACTAACAAGAGTTTTATATTCTGCAAGTTTTTTAGCTAAATCGCTATCTGATATTTTATTAGGGCTACCCTCAGGAGCTGCTCCATGTATTGCAAAAATTCCTTTTAGGTTTCCTCTAACAAAGCGGATTGTAGCTTTAGTTGGAGCCAGTAATTCATCTATAGTTGCTTTGTTATGCCCTTCATGAGTATAGGCAGAAGCTACAGAATTTGTTGTTATAGAAATTAAAAAGTTTTTATTTTCTAGTTTGTCGCCATCAGGACCATAAGCAAAACCATATAGTACCACTTTATCAACCCAAGACTTAAAAAGAAAAGGCATATCAAACCAATGAAAAGGAAATTGTAAAACTATATTATCATGCTCCATTAGTAATTTTTGTTCTTCTTCAACTTTAAAATCTTCTTTAATAATATGAGTAGTTATATTTGGCAAACCTGCTAAAGATTCAACTAATTTTTTATTATAAAAAGAATTTTCATAATTTGTGTGTCCTACTAACACTAAAGTTTTTTTCATGATTGACCTCCATATATTAAACACTTAATAATCTATAATTAGATATAAAAACAAACTAACTATATTAAATATAGTTCATATAAAGCTAGTTGTCAATAAATAATTTGATATTTGTAATTAGTAAAAACTACTTAATTAAATAATTTAGTCAAAAGGTATAAATTTTCATTTTATAATAGAGTTTATTTGTAAAATTATAACTTATTCACTATAAGCTGTTTGTTTATGTAAAACTCTTAAAATACTTATCTTATTTGATATTTCATAATCAAATATTATATGGTAATCACCAAAACGAATTCTAATAAATCCTTATTGATTCCTTTCAATTTTATAGATTTTTGTAATCAGTATCTTGGATATTTTCTAAAAAATCAACTATTTTAAAGCTCCACTTTTTATCAATACCCTTTAAGTCTTTTACTACATATTGTCTTATTACTGCTTCCATTTATATATCTTTTTTTAAAATTGCTTTTACCTCAAGTAAGGAATATTCTTTCTCTTTATTTTTAACAACTTAGCATATGTTCCAAAAAATTCTTTGAGCTACCAAATTTATAATAAAAAACCCTCTTCTTTTAAAGGAAGAGGGTTAATTTATTAAACTAAAAACAATTAGTTAAAAACTAGAAGTAGTATTTAATAACAGCTGCTAATTGATCACCTCTAGCAGATTCTCCAGCTAAAGCAAGATCATGGCTACTTCTTAAATCAGCTCTATATTCAATTGCAGTTACAAAAGATTCTGTGAAAGAATATTTAGCACCAAGAGCTACATAGTTTTGTGTTTTAATAGAATCTGTAGACATTCCTAAGTCTTCCCAATCTTTAAAATCAACAACTTGGAAGTTATTTCCTACATAAACTAAAGCTGGTTTACCTAATTTAAAAGCAAAATAACTTTCTTGTCCTATTATACCAGCTGCTGGTAAGCTAGCACCAGTAATTCCATTTTTTTCACCAATTGTATGAAAAGAACCAGTTATAGCTACAGCAAATAAATCTGAATCATAAGATAATCCAAAAACAGTAGATGAAATATCTATTCCTTCATTAGTATCACCTGTTCCAATGGTATTTCCTAATAGAGCATAGTTTGTAGCTACACCTACTTTAAGACCTTCGGCAACATCAACAATAACAGATGAACCAGCTGCATATTTTCTTGTAAGTTCAAGACTAGCATTGTCTTTATATTGTCCAGAATCTTTAGAGGCATAATAAATAGCAAAGTTAGCATTTCTAAATTTATTATCGTATCTTAATGTAGAATCTGGTCTATTAAGTCCTATTAAATCACTATTAATAGCTAAATAGTTAGCATCACCACCACTTATTTCGTACATATCGGTAAATCCAGAAACATCATAGAAAGTTCCATATTGTTTACCATAAGTAATTGTACCAAAAGTTTTATTAGAAATACCAGCATTAGCTAGACGATTTTTGGTAACAGGAGAAGGAGAAGAATCGCCAGCATTAGCATCAAAACCCCATTCTACTTTACCAAATACTTTTGTATCTTCATTAAGTTGTCTTGACCCAGCAAAGTTAATTCTTGAGTTATTAAGAGTACCTACATCATGGAATTTACCACTAGCTGTTGTATTGGTTGTTGTTGCTAAACCCATATCTAAACGACCACCAATTGAAAAAGTAGTGCCGTCGTTATTGTATAATTCTGTGGCATTTGCCATACTTGCTACTAGTAAACTACTAGCAATAACCGTTAAAGATTTTTTTAACATTGTAGCTCTCCATAATATTTAAGTAAATAAAACTAATTATAAAATTAGTTCATAATTAATAAGAATATAAATAAAAAAATAAAAAATTACAACAATATTAAATATTTACTTTAAAAATCAAGGAATAAGCTAGTTAGGGTGTTTTTTATAGTAGAGAATCTATCTAAATAAAAACCTTATTTTTTAAACTTCTCAAGATTCCTAACCCACTTATAAAAATCTTCGGGTTGAACTTTAAGATGTTTCCCCCTTAAACTTTCTAAGGTTGGGCGATGTTTAGCAAGATCGGGGATTTTTTTGTTAATAATCCCTCTAAAAATAACACAAGAACCAATATGATACAAACCATATTGATCAAAATGTTTTTTAAGAATTTTTTGTAAATCGTTTACAGAAAAATCAAGGTTAGACCATTCTCCTAAATCATTTTTATTTTTAATGTATCCAAGAGCATTTTTTTTATGATTTAAACCAAGATAAGGAGCAGATAAACCAAAAACAATGCCACCACTTTCTTGTAGTAGACCTTTTACTTTCACTATAAATTCTTCAATTTTTTTACTATCGCCGTTGATTTTATCTAAAGCAAAATTTAAAGCAATTGAACCAAATTTTTTATTAGGGTTTAAATTAAAATTATTTATATCAAAGGTAGAGGTTTGAACTCGGCAAAAAGTTCCTTCAAACATTTTTTGAATATCTTTTAGCGAATCTTTATTATCATCAAGAGCTGTAATAATTGGGAAACTATCTAAAAGGCGATGGTTATCTTTTATTAAAAGCCCATGAAAAGGAAATATCTCTAAATGGTTAGATTCCATATGCATATAGCTTTCTTGCATATTTTCTACAGGACAATTAAGGTTTTTTAACCCTTTTGCTACTTTTTTATGAGCTAAAGATAGCTTAATATCATCGTTAAATTGAGTAAAAACAGATCCAAAAGAAGTGAATAAATCTTTAGATTGTTTTAAGCCAGACAAAAGTACAGTAGGTGAAAGATTCTTAAGAAGTTTCATTATTTAATACTTATTTTTAGATAAAAATAGCCCCTAAATAGGTTCTAGGAGCTACTTATCTTTTTAACTTATTCAGATTTATTTAAACCTGCAGCTTCTTGCATTTTAGCGATCATGTCTTGATTTTTAGGATCGTTTGTAAACACAGCTAAAGCATAAATAAAAGTATTTACTGGTAAAGCTATAGTTTTAGTTGCTACAGGAAGATTTTTAGCTTGTTGATCTGCAGCAACAGTAGCATCTTGGTTTCCCATAATTAATTTAACAACACCGTTGTTGATATTGATAGCTGTAATAGCATCAAAGTAAGAAATATCTTTATCCATTGTAATTCCTCTAAAAAGTTGATTATTAAAAAATAAATACAATATCTATGTAGTATAAAATTTTTCTTTTGTCTACCCGATAAATAAAAAAAGATATAAAATATGTGATTATAATGTGGACTAAATTATCACATAGAATTATAATAAAGCTGAAAAACATCTTTATATCAATAGGAGCATAAAATAAAATGCATAAATTTAGAACTCATAATTGTGGCGAATTAAGTGAGAAAAATATAGGTGAAAAAGTTAAACTTTCTGGCTGGGTACTTAGAAAAAGAGACCATGGTAGCCTAGTTTTTATAGATTTAAGAGATCATTATGGGGTTACTCAATGTGTTATTGATAGCGATTCTCCTCTTTTTAATGCAGTTCAAGAAACTAGAACTGAATCAGTAATAACTGTTGTTGGTAGTGTGGTTAAAAGAACCGAAGATACTATTAACACTGAGCTTAAAACTGGAATGGTTGAGTTAAGTATTGAAGAATTTTTAATGGAAAATCCGGCGAAAGTTTTACCATTTTTAGTAAATGAAGATGATAACTCGCCAGAAGATATTCGTTTAAAATATCGCTTTTTAGATTTAAGAAGAGAAAAAACTCATAATAATATCGTTATGAGATCTAAAATTATTTCTTTTATCAGAAGAAAAATGGAATCGTTGGGTTTTTTAGAAATGCAAACCCCGATTCTTACTGCTAGCTCGCCAGAAGGAGCAAGAGATTTCTTAGTGCCAGCTAGGAAACATCCTGGTAAATTTTATGCTTTGCCACAAGCTCCACAACAATTTAAACAATTACTTATGACCTCAGGTTTTGATAGATACTTTCAAATAGCTCCTTGTTTTAGAGACGAAGATGCCAGAGCAGATAGAACTCCGGGCGAATTTTATCAGCTAGATTTTGAAATGGCTTATGTAGAGCAAGAAGATGTCTTTAAAGTATTGGAAGATGTTATGTACTCTACATTTAAAGAATTTGCCAATGGTAAAAAGGTTACAGGATTACCTTTTCCAAGAATTCCTTATTTAGAAAGTATGTTTAAATATGGGTCAGATAAACCAGATTTAAGAAATCCTCTAGAAATTACCGATACTACCGAAGCCTTTAAGGGTAGTGATTTCTCTTTATTTGCTAATCTTATTGCTAAAGGTAATTTTGTAAGAGCAATTAAAGTTAAAAATACTTCAACTCAACCAAGAAGTTTTTTTGATAAACTAAACGAATGGGCGAGAAAAGAAGGTCAAGGTGGCTTAGGTTATATAATTTTTGATGTAGATGGTTCGTGCAAAGGTCCGATTGCTTCTAAATTATCGGAAGATAGAATTGCCCTAATTAAAAAGAATACAGGAGCAGAAAGTGGCGACAGTGTGTTCTTTATTTGCGGTAAAGAACTTAAAGATGTTAAATTCGCTGGTAATGCTCGTACAAAAATTGCCGAAGAACTAGATATTATAGAAAAAGATGTCTTTAAATTCTGCCTAATTGTAGATTTCCCAATGTATGAAATTAACGAAGAAACTAATCAGGTAGATTTCTCGCATAATCCTTTCTCTATGCCACAAGGTGGTTTAGATGCTTTAAACAATAAAGACCCTCTAGAAATTTTAGCTTACCAATATGATATTGTTTGTAATGGCATAGAACTATCTAGTGGAGCGATTAGAAATCACCGTCCAGATATTATGACAAGAGCTTTTGAAATCGCTGGTTATGGTCGTGATGAAATTGAAAAAAACTTTGCGGGAATGTTTAATGCTTTCCAATATGGGGCTCCTCCACATGGTGGTTCTGCTCCTGGTATTGATAGAATTGTTATGCTATTAACTGATTCTATAAATATTAGAGAAATTATCGCTTTCCCATTAACTCAAACTGGTGAAGACTTAATGATGAATGCTCCAACTCAAGCTAAAGAAAAACATCTTAAAGAATTACACATTAGAGTTGAGATGCCAAAAAATACTAAGTAGTGGGGCATTATGAGTAAAAAAATTGATATTAAAGAAATTACCTCAAAGGAACAGTTGCAAGAACTAAATCTTTCCTTTGAGGAAGTTTATGCAATGCTAGAAAAAATTGTAGACTTACAAGAAAAAGGCGATGTAATTTTAGAAGATAGTATCAAATTTTATAAGATTGGTAAGATTTTAGCGGAATATGCTCAAGATATTTTACAAAAAGCTAAGCTAGAAATAGAAAAAGTAAATTAAAATGAGAATAGCATGATTGATATAAACAAAGAAATTTCTTATGTTTCTTTAAAGATAGACCAATTACTTGAAGATTTTTTCCTTAAAAATAATTGTCCTTCTGAAAATTTATTAATGGCTATGAAGTATTCTACAATTGGTAGTGGTAAAAAATTTCGTCCATTTTTAATATATACTATCGCAAAAAAATTAGGGATTGCTGAGGATGTAGCTTTTTATGTAGGAATGGCTATTGAAATGCTTCATTCTTATACTCTTATCCATGATGATTTACCAAGCATGGATAACGATGATGTAAGGCGAGGTAAACCATCTTCACATATTAAGTTTAATGAGTTTACTGCCATATTGGCAGGGGATGCTTTACAAACCGAAGCCTTTTATTTGCTTTCTTCTAATGAACTTAAATTAGATTCAGCTATAAAACTGCAAATAATTAATTTAGTGGCAGAGGTTATGGGGAGCAGAAATTTAATTAGCGGTCAAATGCTAGATCTAGACTTTGCTAAAAATAATACTCCGATAAATGTTGCTATCATTGAAAAAATCCATATTCTAAAAACGGCAAAACTTATTTCACTATGTACAGTTTTACCAAGTATTATTGCAGATAAAGATGTAGATTATCAAAATAAATTGGCTTTATATGGCGAAAAATTAGGTATAATTTACCAAATAGTTGATGATATGGAAGATAGTGGTTCTAATGAGCCTATGAATATCGTTAATATTTTAGGTAAAGCTGAGGCTATGCAACAATTACAAGAGCTAAATTCTTCTAGTAGAGCTTTATTAAAAGAACTAGATTTAGAAGATTTAACTCCTATTAACGATTATATTACCAAGAATATCCTATGAAATATATTGATAATTTAGACGAAAACTTCAATTTAAAATTGCTAAAGCTAAATGAGCTAGAAATTTTAGCTTCAGAAGTTCGTCAATTTATCGTAGATTCCGTAAGTGAAACAGGAGGGCATTTAGGAGCTTCTTTAGGAACAGTAGAATTAAGTATTGCTTTACATAAAGTTTTTAATTTTCCTAAAGATAAACTAGTTTGGGATATTGGGCATCAGTCTTATACTCATAAAATTTTAACAGGACGAAAAGATAAGTTTCATACTCTCCGTAAAAAAGATGGTATCTCAGGGTTTTCTGCTCCCTACGAGAGCGAGTACGATCCCTTTATTGGTGGGCATAGTTCTACCAGTATTTCTAGTGGCTTTGGCTTAAAACTAGGCTTACAAATGCAGGGAGACGACTCTCATGTTATTTCCGTAATTGGTGATTCTTCTATTGCTTCGGGGATGGCTCTTGAGGGGATTAATCATATCGGCAATGTAAAATCTAAAATGATAGTGATTTTAAACGATAATGAAATGTCTATATCCAAGCCACAAGGGGCATTAAGTAAATACTTTACTAAGGTAAAATCCTCTACCCCTTTTTCTTATATTAAAGATTTACTGCGAGAAAATGTCGTAGACAAATTACCAAAAACACTTAGTTTTTTAGTAGAAAAGGCGGATTCTTTTACTCGTATAACTAAAGAAGCAAATATTTTTGAAGCACTGGGTTTTTCTTATGTAGGAGTGCTAGACGGGCATGACTTAGAAACTTTGATAGAGGTTTTAGAAAATATCAAAAATTACGATTCACAAAAGCCTATTTTACTTCATGTTATTACGAAAAAAGGTAAAGGGTATTTAAAGGCAGAAAATGCTAGCGATTGTATGCACGGAATAGAGGGAAAACAGCCAGAACATCAAGTAGATACAAAATTAGAATCAAATACAGCAATTTTTTCACAGAACTTAATAAAAAAAGCCTCTACTGATAATAAAATTGTGGCAATTACTGCTGCTATGCCAACAGGTACAGGGCTTGATAAATTTGAAGCTATTTATAAAGACAGATTTTTTGATGTAGGTATTGCCGAACAGCATGCTACAACTTTTGCTGCAGGCTTAGCAAAATCTGGCTTAAAGCCTTTTGTTTGTATATATTCAACCTTTATGCAAAGAGCTTACGATCAAGTGGTGCATGATGTAGCAATATCCTCACTTCCAGTTAGATTTATCATGGATAGAGCTGGTTTTGTTGGGGCAGATGGGGCAACTCATCATGGCTTGTTAGATTATGCTATGTTTTTACCGTTGCCAAATATTGTTTTTATGTGTCCTGCCTTTAAGGAAGATATTCCTAAAATGCTTGATATTATGTGTGATATTAACGATAAACCTACATTCATGAGGTTTTCTAAAGTTAAAAGTAATAATAATTCAAGGTCAGATCTTCCTGTAATTTTTGGCAAGGGGTATATAGTACAACAAGGTAAAGATATAGCTGTTTTATCTATTGGTGAGGTTTTACAAGATATTCTTGAAGCTAATGATATGCTAAAAAAAGATAATTTAAATATTACTATTGCCGATGCTAGGTTTGCTAAACCTATAGACGAAGATTTAATTATTAATTTAGTCAACCATCATAAAACCTTAATTACAGTAGAAGAAGGCTACGGTAAGCCTTTTGCTAATCTTGTGTTAGAGGTAATTCAAAAGCATAATTTATTAAATAAAATTACTTTAAAAAGTATCTCAGTGCCATCAAACTTTATAGAGCAAGCCTCTATTACAGAACAAAAACAATTGGCAGGATTAGATAGTATATCGCTATATAATTTTATAAAGACTAATATTTAATATTTACTTAACTTATTTTTTTTGCTAAACTATACAATAGGTTATTGTAAACCATTTTATTTACATTCTCGTGGAATTTTAGAGTTTATATAAAGTATGTTTAAATTTAGGTTATTTTATTTATTGCCAGTATTTGCGATATTTTTATTAGTGCCACATCATTTAAAAGCTGCTGATAATGTATCAGGTGGTAATGTTGTATTTGGAGATGAAGCTAGTAATAGAAATAATCCAGCCGGTGCAGAAACACCACAAGAAGGGGAAATCGTAGACTTTCCTACCTCTGGGGCTCAAGTTGATGCTACTAGAGAGAAAATGAAGGTAAACCTTAAAAAAGCTAAAAGATCGGATAGACTAGATGCAACAACAATGTTTACACCCGATAAAGCTCAAAACCTTTATGGTATTAATCTTTTAGTAATAAAAATTAATGTTAAAAGAGATAAAAGTGGTAGAGTAATAGGCTTATTGGCAGAGGATGAAAAACAGCCAACTAGTTTTATTAATCAAAGAAATAATCCAGAACATTTCCTTAATTTAGCTTCTAATAATTTTAGAGATAGAGAATATACTAATTCTAGTTTATATAAATCTCACCAAACTTTATTAAGAGACTTCGTAAATAGAGTTCCTAGAGATCAAGATGCGATAGTTCTTATGTATACTAATGGCTCTACTTTGAAAAATCTTACTGAAAGAGAAATGCAGTTAGAAAAAACTATCTATGCTCAATATGTTACAAATTTTCTTTATAGAAATAAAAAAAGATTAATCATTGAAAGAAGATATGTAGATGAGATTCCTGAAAATGAAATTTTCTTAATTATCTCTAGATTTGAAGGAAATATTCCACCAAATATTTACAATTCTAGTAAAGGGAATATTCTGCAATGGTTAGCTAGATATAAAGAATTAGAAAGACAAAATATTATAAATGCTAATAATGCTAGAAATAGTTTAGAAGCTAGTATAAATTCTACAACTAATACTAAAAATCCAGCATTTTTATCAACATCTGTACAAAGAGAAGTTAAACAAAGCGACCCAATTATGAGGGTTGATGAAAATACTCTTTTCACAACTACTCGTAATGTTGAGCCAAGACCTAATCCAAATGGTCCTAATGGTGGTCCAAGAAGGGTAGCTCCACCGGTAGTGGAAGAAGCTC
>JAIRQL010000075.1 GCA_031256515.1 Alphaproteobacteria bacterium | reverse complement strand
TACTTTTTAAGATTAAGAAATTCTTTATGCTTAAATATGAAACTTGAACTACTCCACTCTTTGCTTTGGCTTAGCTTTGGGTGATAAAAATAAAAGAGGTATTATTATGATAATTTAGGTTAAAAGAATTGTAAAATGTAAAGAAAGCTACTAGATTCATTTATTAGTGTTTAGCAGTACAAGCAGGGCAGTTATCCCTTTTGTTGAGCTTAATATTTTCTATACTATTATCTAAAATAGATATGGTTTTTAAATTTCCACTTAGAGATTTACCTAAGTTAAGAAGCTCTTTAATTATCTCGGCAGATTGCCAAACTCCTAATATGCCTACAAGGGGAGCAAATACTCCAATATCGGCAGCTTTTTTAATAGCATTATTAGTAGTTTTAGGTTGTAAGCACTCATAACAAGGGCTATTTTCTAAACGGGGATTAAAAGTGGTAATAAAGCCAGAGTATCCTACAACAGCACTAGAAACATGAACTTTTTTATATTTTAAACAAAGCTCATTAATTTTATAGCGAGTAGGGAGGTCGTCAACACATAGGGCAATAATATCATATTGATTAATTAAATCTTGATATTCTTCCTCTAAGATTGAACCATTGTAAGTATTTATAGTAATATTAGAATTAATCTGCTCTAGAAGTTGCTTAGCACTTTGGGCTTTAGGTTTACCAATATTTTGTTCTGTATGGATAATTTGCCTTTGCAGGTTAGATAAACTAACGGTATCAAAATCTAGTATACCAATAGTGCCAATTCCAGAGGAAGCTAAATACATTAAACAGGGTGATCCTAGTCCGCCAGCACCAATTACTAAAACTTTAGAGTTTTTAAGAATTAATTGCGACTCTTCATTAAAGTTATTAAGTTTAAGGTGGCGACTGTATCTTTCTAGTTCAATTTCATTTAGCATTTGGAAGTCCTAAAAATTGTTCGTAGTAATTGATATTTTGTAAGTAGTTTTTATCTTCTTTGGTAATATCAATATTTTGGCTGGCAATTGCTGTAAGGAATTTTTTTAAAGAGTAGCATTTATTAGAAATTAAATTTTGCAAGATATTTAACACTTCTAAGTTATTTTTAATAATAAACGGAAACACATAATCTTTGTAATTTGCTCCATTGCCATAAAGATTATTACTTAAATTTTGTAAAATACTAGGCGATAAAAGTGGCATATCTACAGGGATTAGTAAAAGATAATCGGCAGATATTTTAGCATTTAAAACCGAATAAACACCGGCAATAGCTCCTATATCTTTTAGCTCGTCGGTAATAATATTTAAATTGGTAGGGAATTCTGGAGGGCAGGCAAGGCTTAAAAAAATACTATCACAATTAGCACTATGCAGGTTAGAGGTAGCAATATCTAAAAAAGTTTTATCTTGATATTTTAAAAACTTTTTATCTTGCTGCATTCGGGTAGATAAACCGCCAGCTAAAATAACTCCTGATATAGAAATTGTATGGGAGGCTTTATTTGATTTCATAAATTTCACATAAAGAGTTTTTTTCTAAAGTGTTAGTATCGGCATTTACTTTAACCAAGCAATTAGCTAAAGATAGGCTAGAAAGCATGTGCGACCCTTGTTTTTTTAAGATTTCTACCTTTAATTCGCCATTTTCTATAAATGATCTGCCTCTTACAAAAAATGTAAAATCCTTTTTTTTGCTGTAATCATTTATAGCTCTAGCAGTTTTACTTTTTGGTGTAAGCATATTGGCAGAATTATAGTAAGTTTGTACGAAAATATTTAAGGCAACTGCAGTAGAAACAGGATTACCAGGTAAGGCAAAATAAAGCATGTTATTTTTAAGGATTGCTAGTATATTAGGTTTACCAGGACGAATTGCAAGCCCGTTATATAAAACCTTAGCATTAGCTAATAAATAATGCTTGATAATATCCTCAGTACCCATAGATACAGCTCCGCTACTAACTATAATATCTACAAAATATTTTTGAGCTTTGGCAATGTTTTTTTCTAGGGAGGTTATATCATCGGCAACATTATCTAAGGTTATTACCTCAAAGCCAAGTTTCTCTAAAAAGAGTTTCATGGTAATAATATTAGAGTTATAAATTTGCCCTGATTTTAAAGGATTACCTACGGCAACAGTTTCTTTACCTGTGGTAAAAATTGCTACACGAGGCTTTTTAAATACAAAAACCTCAGCAATTCCGCTAGTTGCCAGTAGTGAGATATTATTAAACTTAAGTTTGGTAAATTTATTAACTAAAATATCTCCTGTATTAAAGTCTTCACCTTTATTGCGGATGTTTTGGTTATCTTTTAACTCAGCATTGATAAGTACAGAGTTGTTAGAGACGGTTGTTTCTTCAATTAAAAAGATGGTAGATACTTGTGGTGGCACAATTGCCCCTGTCATAATATGTAGGCATTCATTATCATTAAGCTCAATATTATCAAGGGTATCGCCGGCTAAAATAGTTTTTTTAATCTGTAAAGGTGTATTGTTTTTTTGTAGGTTTAGTAAGGTTTGCTTAGTAATACCAATACCATCAACTGCTGAGTTATTAAAATTAGGATTGGCAATAGTGGCGGTAATATCTTGAGATAAAACCCGATTTAGAGAATCTTCTAAAGGAATAGTTTCTTCTTGTAAGCATTTAGTGTTGTGCTTAATGATTTCAAGGGCTTCGGCAAATTGTGTTAATTTCGGCAAATTTTATCCTCCAATTTGCGAAAAATTACTGTTAGAAAGTAAGTTTTTATTTGAGTTTAAAAGATTTTTCTCAGGCTTAACATTTAATGCCTGCAAAATAGCTGACTTTAATTCTTCGGTTTGGTTAGGGCTTTGCAAGTAATTTCTTAAAGAAAACTTGCCAAAATTTAATAAGCATAAAATAAGCTCACCGTATGAATCTACCCGCAGGCGATTACAGTTATCGCAGAAAGAGTTATGATAAGGATTAATTATGCCAATTCTTCCCTGATAATTTTCATGGTAAAAATTATTGGCAGGACCATCAAGAGTTTGCTTTTGTGATAAGTTCCAACCATGATTTTGGAGATAATCTTTTAAAGTATTAGAAGACACATATTCGGCTTTATAGAAATCTTTATTGTCAACCGTAGGCATTAGCTCAATAAAACGAATATCAAGAGGTGAGTCTTTAACAAATTCTAGATACTTTTCTATCATGTTAAAATTATGGTTTTTTAATAAAACCACATTGATTTTAACCTTGTTAAAAGAAAGGCTTAAACATTTATCAAGCCCCGATAAAATATTAGGAAGCAGGTTAGTTTTAGTAATAGCTTTAAAAGCCTCAGGTTCTAGGCTATCTATAGAGATATTAATGTTTTTAATCCCAGCATTAAAATACTTTTCGGCATTTTCTTTTAGCTTAAAGCCATTAGTAGTTAAAGCCAGATTAATACCATTAATTTGTGATAAATTATTAGCAATCTCAAAAAAATCACGACGGAGGGTAGGCTCACCACCTGTTAGCCTAATTTTTTCAACACCTAGTGAGGCAAAACATTTTGCTAAATTGGTAATTTCTGCAACCGAAAGTTCTTCTTTAATATTAGATTTATCATAGCCCTTAGGCAGGCAATAATTACATTTGAAGTTGCATCTTTTAGTTAGAGATAATCTTAAATATTTAAAAGTTCTTCCGAAATTATCTTGCAACATTAATTAATTCTCTAATTGCATTATTTATAAAGATTATCAAATTATTTTATGATATTATTTGATAAATATCAATTATTTTCAATGATAGTTTGGTTTATTATTTTAATAAAAGGAAATACAAAATGGCAAAAGCATTTTTAGATAAATTTGAACCATTAAATGTGGCGGTTATAACCATTTCAGATACTAGGGTTGAAGAAACAGATACCTCCGGAAATACTCTAAAAGAACTCTTAACAAAAGACGGTCATAAGGTAGTACAAAAGTTAATTGTAGTTGATGATGT
>JAIRQL010000072.1 GCA_031256515.1 Alphaproteobacteria bacterium | reverse complement strand
GTTTTCCAATTATCAAGTTTATGAATATTTTTTCTCATTTCTTCAGTCCTTCCTTGAGATTCCATATAGCTTTGAAAATCCATATCAATATTATTAATAATTTTTATATCATCGGCTATTTTGCAATTATGCTTATCTAAAAAAAGTTTAATATATTTTGGTATAGGCTCACCTAACTTTGAATAAAGTAAATCTATTTTTAACAATAAAGACCCTTAGAAATTAGCAACAGATTCAGATGCTACTAAAAGTTTTAAAAATTCTTCTTCAAGGTTATAGTTATTTTGATTTTCTTGGGGAGTATTAGAACTATTAGAATTAGAGTTAGCCATTTCTTGCCTTTTGTATGCTTATTTCTTTAGCGAGCAGGAGATTAGTAGCTCTTACATAGGAAAGAGTGGGATTATTTCTCTTACGAGTATTATATTCTCCTCTCTCCCGCTCATAATAAGCATACAAGAAAAGATCCGATAGGCTGACCCTTTTCCTCCTATATAATGGGCTACTACACCCAATTATATTATCAACCAACCATACTTTCTTGTCAAGCAATTATATTTGCTATCTTTGGTTGTAAAAAATCTATCTATCCTCACTTCTCTTAACTTTTCTCTCTCTACTAATAAGTAGAATATGAAAAAGTCCTTCTAACTGAATTAAGACTTGTCTTTGAAGTTAAAAGGATTTTTTATATTCTTCTTTACTCTTATTTAACATCTTACATTCTACAAACTTTTTCATATTCTACTTAACCTCCCTTTTACCATCAAAGAATTCTATTTCAAAACCCTCTGTAGCCTTTAAGTTTTTTGAAGATTTAACAATTTTTCCATTTTGCGAAACCACACTAAATCCTCTTTTTAAAGTTTCTTTAAAAGAAAGAGTATTTAACATTCTGCTAAGATAAAACAATCTCTGCTCACAATCTTTAACATTATTAGTAAAATTATTAACTTTAGAAGAAAATCCTTCTATTGCTAAACTATAATTAACAAAATTATGATTTAAAACCTGCTTTTGCCTCTCTAACATAAACTCTAATTTTTGAGCCTTACTACTTAAACTATTATTTAATTGCCAAGCCAAACCTTCTAATTTCGTTAATAAATAATCTACTTTAGTTTCTTGATTTTTAATAATCAAAGATGGAGTTTTTAACAATTTACTGGTATTAATAAGATTTTTTTCTAAATAAGAGAAATTTCTGCCTAATAAATATTCTGAATGCTCGGTTAAAATCTTAATATTTTCTCTTAACTCTAAGTTGTTTCCTAAAAAAGCTACCGAAGCTGTGGGAGTTGCTGCATATTTATCGGCAACTAAATCAGCTAATGAACTATCTGGATCATGTCCGATAGCTGTAATTATCGGAATTTTTGATTTAAAAATGGTTCTTACCAGTGCTTCATTATTAAAATGAAATAAATCTTCGGCACTTCCACCACCTCTGGCTATTATAAGGAAATCGGGAATATTTTCTTTCAAATCATTAAAATACTTAATTGCTTCTACAATTTTACTAACACTATCTTCCCCCTGTACTGGCACATCATATAAATATAGCTTAGTAGGATAAGTAGCTTTAAGGGTTGTTTTTATATCATTAATAACATCACCATCACTTGAGGTTATTAAACCAATACTTTTAGGATATTTAGAAATCGGCTTTTTATGAATATCTAAAAATAAGCCTTCGCTATTAAGTTTTTCTTTTAAAATTAAAAGATTCTGCTGAGCGATACCTACACCATCTTCTTGGATATTTGCCACATTAATATAAAACTTAGAATTAGTAGGATAGCTTAAAACTCTCCCCCTCAGTTTAACCTGTTTACCTTCTATGATTAACCTCTGCAACTTAGGAGCATTGTTTTTCCAGCAGGCACAAGAAATAACATTTTTATCTTCTTTAAGGTTAAAATAAATATGCCCAGATTTAGAATTAACATTCACATCACTAATTTCTCCCTGCACATCCACAATGGGAAAATTCTCACTAAGGGTAATTTTAATATTTTCTAATAACTCCGAAACTCTGAATAGTCTTATCATTTTTATTTAATGTTTTTTAGCTAAATTTGTAATATAATGTTGATTATAGCAAGAATACTTACAATTAAAAATAAATAAACGGAGTCCTCTATAATGTTAAGCACTACCACTTTTAACGAAATCCAAAAACATTTCTCAGAAATAAGATCCTCAAAAATTGTAAACCTTTTTGACCCTCAAAATGGTGGCGATAAAAGAGCAGCGGAGTTTACCTATACTTTAGACGAACTAACCCTAGATGTTTCTAAAAATCTTTTTACCAAAGAAACTCTTAATCTTTTTATTAAATTAGCTAATGAAATGGGAATCCAAAAACATATTACCGAAATGTTTAGCGGTGGTAAAATTAATTTTACTGAAAATAGAGCCGTAGGACATGTGGCACTAAGAGATAAAAACCTTCGTTCATTTGTGGTAGATGGCAAAGATTATGCTAATGAAATTAAACAAGTTAAAAGTAAATTATTTGAATTTTCAAGAGCTTTCCGCAATGGTAAATTAATAGGATACTCTGGTAAACCTCTTGATACAGTGGTTAATATTGGTATTGGTGGGTCTTACTTAGGTAGCCTTATGGCAGTTAATGCTTTAACCGATTTTGATGATAAAAATATTAAAGTTCATTTTATTTCTAATGTTGATGCAGCTAACCTAATTGATATAATTTCTAAGGTAGATTTAGAAAAAACTCTATTTGTAGTGTCTTCTAAAACCTTTACTACTCAAGAAACTTTACAAAATGCTAGTACTGTTCGGGATGTTTTCCTTAATAATATTAAAACCCACGATAATAAAGCTGCTATTGCTAAGCATTTTGTGGCTTTATCTTCTAACACCGAAGAAGTTGCTAAATTTGGAATTTTACCAGATAGAACTTTCAATTTCTGGAACTTTGTAGGTGGCAGATACTCCATATGGTCGGCAATCGGCTTACCATTATTATTAAAAATTGGTGAAGAAAAATTCCAAGAATTTTTTAATGGAGCAAATATTGTTGACGAACACTTAAAAATCGCTCCCCTAAATAAAAATATTCCTTTTATTATGGCAGCAGTGGCTATGTGGAATAATAATTTATTTAACTATAGATCTTATGCTTTAATCGCTTATGATTATCGCCTTAGAGATTTTGCTAGATACTTACAACAATTAGAAATGGAAAGTAATGGTAAATCTACCAATTCTAAGGGCAACAAAATTTTTTACAACACTAGCCCAGTAGTTTTTGGTGAAGTAGGAACAGATTCGCAACATTCTTTCTTTCAAATGCTTCATCAAGGTACTCAAATTGTTCCTTGTGATTTTGTAGGATTTATTCATCAATCAAGCAGAAACCCTCTACAACAACATCAAGATATTTTATTTGCTAATATGTTAGCTCAGGCAGAGGCTTTAATGATTGGTAAAAATAGAGAGCAAGTTATAGAAGAATTTAAAGCTGCTGGTGCTAATTATGCCGATTATTCCCATACTGTTTCTCATAAAATATTTGAGGGTAATCGTCCAAGTACTATTCTTTTATTTAATTCTTTAACTCCTAAAACATTAGGTATGTTATGTGCTTTATACGAACATAAAATTCTTATTCAAGGGCTTTTATGGAATATTAACTCTTTTGATCAATATGGTGTAGAATTAGGTAAAAAATTAAGTTTAGATATTCTTAAAGACTTACAAAAAACCCCAGAGCAAGAGCAACAAGAAACTGCTGAAAAAGCTAAAGATGAGGCAGAAAAACTAGCTCAAGAAAAAGCAGAGAAAGAAAAAGCTCCAACTCAAGAAAAACCTATTCCTACTGCTAAAAAAATTGAAATGAAAATGCCAGAAGTGAAACCTATGATGAGTAGAAATGTTGCTCCTACCGTAAGTAGAAGTTCATCAACAGCAAATTTAATGAAACTTTACAAGGATAGTAAAAGAAAACAATAAATGACAAGTAAAATAAAAGTTTTACCAATTCATTTGGTAAACCAAATTGCTGCCGGCGAAGTAATTGAACGACCAGCTTCTATTATTAAAGAACTGGTAGAAAATTCTGTTGATGCTGGTAGTACAGCTATTACGGTAAAAATCCAAAATGGTGGTAAAACTTTTATTTCTATCCTTGATAACGGTAGCGGAATTGATAAAGATGATTTGGTTTTATGTTTAAAGCCTCATGCTACTTCAAAACTTAATAAAGATAATTTTAATTATATCACCACATTAGGATTTAGAGGAGAAGCCCTTGCCTCTATTGCTTCGGTTAGCCGAATTACTATTGCTTCTAAAGAGGCTACATCCGAAATTGGCTATGAGATTTCAGCAAATGCTGGCAATATTTCCGATGTAAGTAAAAGCAATGTTCCACAAGGAACTTTAATTCAAGTTAGCGATTTATTTTATTCTATACCGGCAAGATTAGGCTTTTTAAGAACAGATGGTGTAGAAACTACTTACTGCTATAAAATTTTTAAGCAACTAGCCTTAGCTAGTCCTAATGTTTCTTTTAAACTTGAAAACAACGATAAAGTTGTTTTTAATTATATTGTTAAAGGGAATACTAAGGTTGAGCAGTTAAGAAATCGGGCAGAACAAATTCTTGGCAGTACTTTTGCAGAAAATTCTTTATTTATTGATGAAAAAAACCCTATGCTAAAATTATATGGTTTTGTCGGAATTCCTACCTATAGCAAAAATAATCAAGACGAACAATATTTAATCCTCAATGGTCGCCCTCTTAAAGATAAAACTATCAGTGGAATAATTAAATTTGCCTATAGTGAGGTACTTTTTAGTGGCAAACATCCTGCTTATGCTTTATTTATAGATATTAATCCTAGTAGTGTAGATGTTAATGTTAGCCCTACGAAGTCGGAGGTAAGATTTAAAGATGTTGGTTTTATTCGCCATCTTATCCTTAGTAGTATAAAAACTGCACTTGGTTTAAGCAGTACACAAAAAACTAACTCTACCTTAGGTTCACAGTTATTTAACAGAAACAACTACTCTAATAAAAATTTAGATTTAAATATCTTTCAACCCCAAAAACCAACTGGTTCTTTACAGGTTAAAGAGAGTGAATCCTCTTATTTACCTGAGGTTAAGCCAATAATAAATGAAGCACAAGAAGATACTAAAGAGCCACAGCAAGAAACCCCCTCAGATTTTCCATTAGGTTTTGCCAAAGCTCAATTTCATAAAAACTGGATTGTCGCCCAAAATAAAGATGGTTTAATCTTGGTAGATCAACATGCCGCCCACGAAAGAATTACCCAAGAAATTATCAAAGAGCAATATTTTTCTAAAAATATTCCTCAACAATTATTACTACATGGTGAACTACTTAAGCTAGACCCTCTACAAATGGAAGTAGTAGATATTTATCAGGAACAAATTAGATCACTTGGAATTTCTTTTGATATTTTTGGTAAAGATAGTATTGTGATTAAAGGGCTTCCTTCAATTTTAAAAAATCCTAATCCTGTTGATTTAATGCTAGATATTATCGCCGATTTTAAAGAACTAGAAACTCCACAAAGTTTTAATAAAAAACTTAATGATATTATCTCTACAATTGCTTGCCATAGCTCTATTCGCTCGGGCAGAATTATGAATGTTGCTGAAATGGACGATTTACTAAGAACGATGGAGAAAACTCCTAACTATGCCCAATGCTCACATGGTCGCCCTACTTATATTCATATATCCTTAGCAGATATTGAAAAACTTTTCTCAAGAAGTTAAGTTAAAAATAGCCTTTTTTAAGAAATTCATTGCATTTTTTAGAATTTCAACTATATAAATATAATATATTAAAAAATTAATGGAGCAACTAAATGAATAGATTTAACGATATTAACTCATCAGGGCTTGGTAGTACAGATACTAATTCTGCACTAAGAAGCTACATGCTAAGAGTTTACAATTACATGGGTTTTGCTTTAATTTTAACTGGTGTAATTGCTTACTTAGTAGCCTCTACTCCAGCTTTAATTAATGCTATTTATGGGACCCCTTTAGGAATGGTGGTAATGTTTTCACCATTAGTATTTATTTTGGTATTATCCTTTGGTGTTAATAAAATGCAAGCCTCTACTGCTCAACTATTATTTTGGGCTTTTGCTGGGGTTAATGGTGTAGCTATATCATATATTTTTCTTTTATATACAGGAATGTCTATTACCAGAGTATTTTTAATTACTGCTGCTACTTTTTTAACCATGAGTATTTACGGATACACTACTAAAGCCGATTTAAGCAAAATGGGTGCTATCCTTTTAATGGCTTTAATTGGGATAATTATTGCTATGGTTGTAAATATTTTTATGAAAAGCTCACAATTAGATTTTGCTATCTCTATAATTGGGGTGATAGTATTTACAGGATTAACTGCTTGGGATACTCAAAAACTTAAAGCTAACTTTGATGAAAGATTAGATAGTGAAACTTTGAAAAAAACTGCTATCTTTGGAGCTTTATCTTTATACTTAAACTTCTTAAACCTTTTCTTAATGTTATTAAGATTAATCGGCGACAGAAGAGTATAATAAGTTTTTTATAAAATAAATAACTAAATAGGAGCATTAAGCTCCTATTTTTTTCACAAATTAAAATGACACGATATAAAATTTCAGTTGAATACAATGGCACTAAATTTCATGGTTGGCAAAAACAACTAAATTTACCTACCGTACAACAAGCAATAGAAGATGTTTTATTTAAACTTGCAAAAAAAACTGTAGAAATTTTTTGTGCAGGCAGAACTGATACTGGAGTTCATGCTATAGAGCAAGTGGCTTCTTTTGATATGGAAAAAGATTTCTCTCCGTGGCAATTACAACAGGCCTTAAATTTTCATCTTAAAGGTTCTGGAGTTGCTATATTTAATGTGGAAAATCTTGGTGAAAACTCAAACTTTCATGCTCGTTTTTCTGCCAAAAAAAGAGAATATCTTTATAAGATTTTAAATAGAGATTATCCACCAACCTTTGATGAACTATCTTCATGGTGGATTCCCCAAACACTTAATTTAGAAAACATGATTACAGCTTCAAAATTTTTAATTGGTAATCATGATTTTAGTAGCTTTCGTGCTAGTGGATGCCAAGCATCATCTCCTATAAAAACCATAGATGAAATTAACTTTGTAAAAAATGGCGATATTATCACTATGCATATAGCGGCTCCTTCTTTTTTATATCACCAAGTTAGAAATATTATGGGAAGCATATATTTAGTAGGCAGAGGAAAAATATCCCCAAAAAATTTACAAGAAATGCTTGAAGCAAAAGATAGAACTAAGGGTGGACCAACTGCCCCTCCTCATGGTCTTTATTTTTTAAAGGTATCTTATTAAAATCTTCGCAAAATTAACTATGAATTAAGGTGTTTTTGCTAGAATTAAACTGAGGAATTATATACGATTGGTATATTATGCCTACTCATATTAATATAAAAGTTATATAACCAATATATGAGTATCTACTAAAGAGCATATAAAAAAATAAAAGTTGTTCTATTACACTTAATATTTTGTTTTTAGATGTTCTTTAGCAGATGCGAGGTATATAATCAATATATAAATATTGGCAAAGAGTATTATAAAAAATAAGAGTACTTCAATATACTCAATATCTTGCTTGGAAATACTCTGTTGCCAATGCGAGGTATATAACCAATATATGAGTATTGGCAACAGAGTATTTACAAGATAAGAGATTGAGTATATCCCTATGTTAGAAAAAATTTATTATAGTATATTATACCTAATGTTAATGTTAATTGGAGTAATCCTTTTGGCAATGTTCCTTAGTTATAATCCTATGGGAAGCTCCTTAAATGCTGTGGGAATGTTTGAAAGTGAATCCGCATTAGAAGTTTTCCGTAATACCATTGCTGATATATTTTTTCAAATTTTTGGGATTACTGCTTATTTAATTCCTATTTTTTTTATTTTCTGCTCTTGGCAAATTTACTCTAAAAAAACTATAGCTTTATTAAAATATAAAATTATGAGCCTTTTTTATGCTCTTATTACTATCCCTCCCTTACATGCAATTTTTTACGATACTTATAACAGTGGAGTTTTAGGAGTTTTTTTAAAGTATGAAATTCCTTTGTTTACACAACTTTCTTATATTTTTGTAGCTCTTGCTGTAGCTGCGGTATTTTTTGCTTTTTCTATATCTTGGCAAGATATTAGCAGAACTAAAAATGCTTTAATTTATCTTTTTAAATTTATTTATGAAAAAATTGTCTCTCTGAAAAATAAAGAAAAAGGGCTTGATTATGCTTACCAAGAACAAAAGAAAAAAATTAATATCTTGCCAGATTTAGAAAGTTTAAAGTTCTCTAATACTCTGCAAGAAGATGATATGCTAGAGAACAAATACACTAAAGAAAACGAAGATTTTAAGCATAGTCTTTTTTATAAGAATATTAAGGCGACCTCTCACACAGAAGAACATAACAGTTCCCCAGATATTTCTGACGATATTGCAGATTTTTCTGCTGATTTTACCGCTAATTTCAATGCCTTTCAGCAAAATAATCCTAAAAGTGCAGAACCTGAACATGAAAACCTCCTAGAGCAAACCTTTTTTCAAGAAAAAGCAAGTACTGTAAAAGAAACCCCCTTAGAAAAAAACTTTACAGCCCCTGATCCTATAGAAGAATATACCTCTATACCTCAAGATTACGACTTTACAAAAAAACTAGAAGTACAAGCTCCTACATCTATACCGAGTATACCAATTGCTCCGGCTCAACTTCCAGCTACAACTGTTGACCGTAATATTAATATCCAATTATCTAAACATAACGAACAAATTTCTGGCTTAACTGAAATTAAAGATAAAATTATTAAAAAATATCATATTCCATTGAGTTTTTTAAATATTAAACCGCAAAAAAGCTCTACCTCTACCTTTGAAATTAAACAAAATGCTATTAATTTAGAGCAAATTATCCAAGAATTTGGAGTTAATTGTAAGGTCGTTAATATTATTACAGGACCTGTGGTAACTCTTTACGAAATCGCCATCCCCGCTGGTGTTAAAACTGCAAAAATTACTGCCCTTGAAACCGATATTGCCTTACGGATGAAAGCAACTTCCGTTCGTATTGCTGTTGTGCCTGGTAAAGATGTAGTGGGGATAGAAATCCCTAATTCTAATAGAAAAACTGTTTTCTTAAAAGAAATTCTGCAATCTAAGGCTTTTAAAGAAAGCACTGCGAAACTGCCAATCGCTTTAGGATACGATATTAACGGCAATGCTATTGTTGCCGATCTTGCTACTATGCCTCATCTTCTTATTGCTGGGACTACTGGTTCAGGAAAATCGGTTGGGGTTAATGATATGATTTTATCCTTGCTTTATAAATTACCACCAGAACAATGTAAGCTGTTAATGATTGACCCTAAAATGCTAGAACTTTCGGTTTATCAAGATATTCCACATTTATTAACTCCTGTGGTAATTAACCCTAAACAAGCGATTTCTGCTTTAAAATGGGTAGTTAAAGAAATGGAAAATCGTTATTATCAAATGTCTTTATTAGCGGTTAGAAACATTACTGGCTTTAATCAAAAATTAGAAAATACTGAAGCTATAGAAAAAATCCAAAACGATCTTTATGAAATGCAAGGCTTAGATATAACCTTCCAAAATATGCCTTACATTGTAGTAATCATTGACGAAATGGCCGACTTAATGATGGTAGCAGGTAAAGAAGTAGAAATGGCAGTGCAAAGGCTAGCTCAAATGGCAAGAGCTGCAGGTATTCATTTAATTATGGCAACCCAAAGACCATCAGTAAATGTTATCACCGGTACAATTAAAGCTAATTTTCCAACTAGAATTAGTTTTCAAGTAAGCAGTGGCATAGATAGTAAAACAATTATTAACGAAACTGGAGCAGAACAATTACTTGGTAAAGGTGATATGCTTTATATGTCGGGAGCAGGCAGAATCCAAAGAATACATGGGGCTTTTGTTGATGATAATGAGGTATCGGCAATTGTTGATTATCTAAAAGATTTGTCAACTCCTAATTATATTGATAATATTACTAGTGTAAATATCACCGCTTATAATACAGACGATAGCGATGATGAAAAAGACGAGCTATATCCTCAGATAATTGAGCTAATTCAAGTGGAGAGAAAAATATCCACAAGTTTTATCCAAAGAAAGTTTCAAATCGGCTATAATAGAGCAGCCAGAATTATGGAACAATTAGAAGATGATGAAATAATAAGCAAAGCTAATGCAATGGGAAAAAGAGAAATATTAATTAAATAAGTTATCATGAAAATAAACCACAACCGCCTATACTTAATTATTTTAGTACTAATAATTATTTTATTTACTTTAACAGCAATAAACTCTTTATTTGCTGAAGAAAATTTTACCCTAAGTGAAGAACAGAAATCTGAAATTAAAAAAATTGATAAAAAATATAACGAATTTAAAACTGTTAGATCTCGCTTTATTCAAAAAGATTCAAGAGGTTTTGTTGCCTCTGGTTGGTTTGTGCTAGAAAAACCTAACCGCCTGCGGGTAGAATACGATAATATTCCTATCAGATTCATTGCCTCAGGTACTAATTTGCTTTATCAGGATATTAAACTTAAACAAAAATCTTTTATTCCTATTAAAGCCACCCCTTTTTATTATTTGCTAGAAGATAAAACTTCCTTTTTAAACGAAGATATAGCAATCATAGGGTTTGAAGTGCAAGATACTTATACTAAAATAGTTTTTAATAATAAAAAATCACCAGGGCTTGGTAGCCTTAGTTTATTTTTAACTAATGATACGGCTCAAATTATTAAATGGGATATCTTAGATGCTAAAGGTGTTAGTACCGAGATTTACCTAAGCGATCCCAAGTTTTCTAAAGATAAAATTAAAAATTCCCTAATTTTTAATACTCAAAGAATTAAAGAAGTAGATTTTAATGATGCAAAATAAATTAAAAAAAATTAGTATATTAGCAATATTACTTATGTGTTTTTCTTGGCAGATTAAAGCTGAAGAAATTACTATTCCGGTAATAGATATAAATAGGCTATCGGGAACATGGCTTGAAGTTGCAAGAACCCCTAATTTTTTACAAAGAAGTTGCGACTATGCAGCAATTAATTATAGAGTGTCTGAAGAAGAGAATATTCTTATTACAAAATTATGTTTTACTAACAGAGGGGTAGTTCAAAAAAGAGAACTTGCGGCTTCGGTAGTTCGTGATAAAAAAAGACAAAGCAATAAAGGAAAACAACTTCTTTTTGTGGAATACACAGGAATCATGAGATTTTTTACTCCATTCTCTAGAGCCAACTTAATGATTTTTTATGTTAATAAAGATTATACTGAAACTATTATTGGCAACCCTGATAAATCTAGTTTTTGGATTTTAACAAGAGATATTGCCTCTGTTGAGCAAAAGCAAAAATTACTTGAAATTGCTGAAAGTTTTGGCTTAAAAAATAATAACTTAATTTTTAATAACTTTGATAAAGATAGCCGTGATAAAATTTTTGCTATTTTTGAAAATAGATAGTATATTATTGTAGTTTAATTCTATCTAAGAATAACTTATAAAATTATAAAACCTAATTAAGAGGAAAAAATGAAAATAACTACTACTCCACAAATTTTTACTAAAAATGCTCCTGAGGCCCTTAAATTATATTCTGAAATATTCAATGCTAAAATTGTTAATTTACATTACACTGATGAAATTCCAGGCATGGCAGAAACAGAAGGTTTTGTAAAAGAAGTAATGCATAGTGAAATTCATGTTAATGATAAAGCACTATTTTATGTTTCTGAAGGAGCTTCTGAAGATAAACCATACCGTAAAAAAACTGTTTATGGTGATAATATTACTATTAATATCAACTTTGAAACTAGAGAAGATTTAGTTGCAGTTTTTGATAAATTTAAAGATAGTAAAGATGCTACAGTTCTTTCTCCAATTATGGATTCATTCTGGGGTAGCTTTGCTAGTGTTAAAGATAGCTTTAATGTTGTTTGGCAATTAACAAAAACTAATCGCTAGTTTTAATTTTTATTTAGCTTTTATTTAAAGAGGTAGTTTCTGTATAATTATATACTTTACTACCTCTTTTTTTATATAAATCACAATTAAGCTAAGCCCTCTTTAATATTCTAATTAATAATACAAATTCCTATTTTCTAGGAATAATAGCTTTAGCAGTAAATCCCACAATCGCACTGTAGTACTTTAAATATATCATATACAAAATTAACATACTCTTCTTTAAATAAAGAAATAATAAGAATAAGAATAAGAATAAGAATAATAAATATATTTTTATATTCCATTTTCTTTTTCCTTGACATTTTAAGAATATTGTTATACACTTTGTGTATGTTTGATTGTAATTAAAAGAAAACTAATAAATACTATTTTTAATTATGAAAAAAACATAAATATAAAAGTATAAAAACATATAAGTATAAAAAGAAATAAAAGAATATACGAATATACAAATATGATAACATATAAATAATAAATACAAGCAAACTAAAAGGAAAAGAAAAGGAGCAAAGAGAAAGAAAGAAGCGGAAAGATATAGAACTAAATAAAAAGCTAAATGGAATAATAAAAAACACCATAGAAAGGATAGGAGAAATAAGTAAAGCCTTTCCATTAAACTCAGAAGATGGAGAGAAGATATATCGTAATAATACCAAAGCCTTAGCAATTTTATTTAATATAAAGAAGAGTTTAAAACTTAGTATGGATAATGAGCCTAGTTATGAGGAAATCTTAATTGAGATAGAGGAAAGAAGAAAGGCAGAAGAACAAGAGAAAGAGAATAACAATACCTTAATGCTAGAAGAAGAGCATAATCATAATCAACCGAATAGTAGTAATCCTGATAATGTATCAATAAGATTAGAAGAAAATAGCATACAAGAAGAAGAAGATGATGATGAGGAAGAGGAAGACGATACTGCAGAAAAAGTAGACGAAATTATAGATATAACCTTAGGAAAGATTTGTGAAATTCAAGAGGTCTCTCCCTTAATCTCTCCTAAAGCTAACCGTATGCTTGCTAATTATGTTGCTTCTTTAGGCTTATTATGTAAAATTAAAGATTTCTTTGATTCTCAAATGCATCCCTTCTCTACTCCTGCTTCGGCTTAGGGGGTGGTTAGCTTTTAAGAAAGAACTCTAGGTATCTTGTAAAAAATAAAGTTAAAAATATTTTAGTTAATATTCATAAAGTCTTTTAGCCAATTTTGCTCAAGAGTATTTAAATATGGTGATATTTTTTGATAAACTTCTTTATGGTATTTTTCAAGCCACTCTATTTCAAGAGAGGTTAGCAAAGAAAAATCTATGTTTTTTATATCAAAAGGAGCTAAAGTAAGGTTTTCTAAGCAGAAAAAATTATCAAATGAGCTTTTTTTAACCACATAAAGATTTTCTAAACGAATACCATACTGATTTTCAAGATAAAATCCTGGTTCATTAGAGATTATCATGCCTTCTTTTAACTCTATATTGTTAAATGGTGAAATGCTTTGCGGTCCTTCATGTACACATAAAAAGAAACCAATACCATGTCCTGTGCCGTGTCCGTAATCTAAACCATTTTCCCATAAAGGTTTTCTGGCAAAAGCATCTATATGCCCTCCAGTAGCACCTTTTTTAAATAGCAATGTAGCTAAAGCAATATGACCTTTTAAAACTAAAGTATAATGTTTTTTAAAGTCCTCGCTTACTTGGTTAAAACTAAAAGTTCTGGTAATATCGGTTGTACCATCTAAATACTGAGAACCGCAATCTAGCAATAAATAGCTATTTGCTGTAAGATTTTTAGAAGATGAAGTAGTAGCCCTGTAATGAACGATAGCACCGTTGGAATCTACTCCTACAATACTAGGGAAACTTTCGCCGATAAATAGTTTATCGTCTTGTTTTAACTCTGTTAATCTAGTATCTATAGAGATTTCATTAAAGGCAATAGGATTTTGATAAAGCTCGTAGTAAAGTTTACATAAATAAGCACCATCTCTAATATGAGCTTGTTTTATAGAATTTACCTCGTTAGGATTTTTAACAGCTTTGGCATTTACACAGAAATCTTCTTTAAGAACTACCTTAAAGTTATTTTGCAATAGGTTGTAATAATAAATAGGCGAATTATTAGACAAACCAAAAGCTGCAATGTTCTGTGGGTTGTTTTTTAAGAAGTTCTCAAGTTCACTTTCGTTGTAAAAATCTACCTCTGGTAATAGTTTTTGAATGTTTTCTACTTTTTCTTTATCTATAAACCAGCTAACTTTACCAGCTTTAGTAATTATTAATTTTGATAAACTTAAAGGATTGCACGGAATATCGTTACCTCTAATATTTAAAAGCCAAGCAATACTATCTAAGGCTGTAATTAAAAAGGCATCAAGATTACTTTTTTCTAGTTCTAAGGCGATATTTTTTATTTTGGTTTTATAATCTAAAGACCCATATTTAGTATCATGTAAATAAACAGGAGTTGCGGGCTTGCTTGGGCGATTTTCCCAAATTTCATCAACTAAGTGGTAATCAATAAGGGTTGCCTGCATGCCAAGATTTTCTAGCCAGTTTTTATACATTTTAAATCCGCTAAATGAGGTAATTTTAGCATTAAAGGCAATATTAGCTTTAGTATTGCCAAGTTTACTTTTTAACCAATTGCTAACATTTTCTTTAGAAAAAAGATTAACTTCAATGGTAGATAAATCTACTTGTTGCTTGGCAGCAAGAGTATAGCGAGAATCTACAAATAAACAGGCAGAATTTGCTAAAACAATTAATACACCAAATGACCCTGTAAAGTTTGTTATGTATGCAATTCGGTTATTACATTCTGGCACATATTCATTAAGATACTCATCAGAGATAGAAAAAACAAAACCATCAAGGTTTTTGTTAGTTAGAAGTTGTTGTAAATCATTTACTTTCATAATAAATACCTCTATTATTTTTATATAATTAATATTATGGATAGTTTTAAATGTTGATAAAATATATCTCTTTACTTTTAGTATTATTGCTAACTATTGGCTGCGGTTATAAAATACCTAATAAGGATGTTCCAAGTTCTAGGACTATAACCTACCCTACTCTTACAAAAAGATAATCTTTTGAGATTAAAATTAGTTTTTATATTTAAATAAAATTCAATAGTGTTAGATTTATACGAGGAGGGTTGGCTCGTAGTGTATAAATAATACATGAAAGCCAACACGACAAAGTAGAAATCCAAAATATTCAAATTTTATCTAAAAGTTAATACTGTGAGCTTTATATTAAGGAGGTTTAGCACGAAGCATATTTATAATATGTGAATGCTAAAACGACTAAATAGAAAGCCACAGTATTAACTTTTTACATAGCTGTTGCTTCTTTTATCTTTACATAAGCCCTCGCTGTTAAAGGAGGAGCTTTAGGTATCCTTATGGTAGAATTAATAGTTTCTTTTACTCTTACAACAATATCTGGGTAAATCTCTCTTGTACCAATAACATTACCGGATATATCTAAAAGCACTATCTCAATGGTTTTTACTTTATACGAGGTATTGGCTACTTTATTAGATACATCTAAGTTAATTTCAAAGTATTTATTACTTCCTACTGTAGTCCATTTACTTGAAACTACCGAGGCATTTATATCACTAAAAAATTGATTAAACTTTTGTCCCATATATCTCAGGGTTTTATCAAAGGCAGAAGAACTTTTTGCCGTATTTTGTTCAGTATCTTTATTATTAAGTAGTTTATCTTGCTTTAGTTCTTCTAAAGATAAATCAGAGGCAACATTCTTTTTACCCTCAGATAAAATCTCTTGCGAGCTTTTTTCTTCAGTAGTGTTATTTACAGTTTCGCCTGTTTGGGTTGCTCCATTTAAACTAGGATTAAGAACTAAATTTTCTGATTCCCCCCTCGCAGCTTTAAATCTTGGATTAGCATCAATGGTAGGAATTTGATTAACTTGCTCTTTATCCATCCTAATTTCTTTTTCATCTAAACGATTAGGATCACTAGTAAATATGTGCGATAACATCCCAAAAAGACCAAAAACAATAATAAGTACCACTAAGTTAAACGATAACTTATCTTTATTAATTCTTTTTTTAATCTCATTAATAATTTGCTTGAAAGTAAACCTTTTTTCTCTTTGGATATTTTCGTTATTATTAAAAAACTCATTATAATCTTGATTAAGCCCTAGTGGGTCTTCTTTTATAGTACCATCAGAATTAATTTTAAGATTTTCAAAAAAACTTAAACTAGAATTTTTACCAAAGATATTGCCACGAACACTACGATTTTCTAATAAATTTTCATCAAAATGTTGCGAGGTATTAATAACATCGTCTACATTAGAAAAGCCACGAGCCTGCTGTCCTTGCTTTTCATAAGGTGGAGTTTCTCTATCAGAAGATTTTCTATTGTAAGTATATTCGTATTCATTCTCAACAAAAGGCTTATCTTTTTTATTGCTAATTTCCTCTCTTAATTTTTTAGAAACAGCATTATTTGCTAAAGATTCCCGAGTAAATTTTTCTTTGTCTCGCAAATTATTAAAAGACTTTTCATGGGTATCAACTTCAGTACTTTCAGCACTGGCTTTAATATCAGCTAAACGATTATACTTTTTATCTTCAGATTTTTGATATTTTTTGAAAAGTTTTTTAGGAGCATAACTTTTAGTTTGCAACCTAGTTCTTCTTGCTTGCTGTTGCTCTTTAGCTTCACTGAAGTTTTTAGCTCTTTTTTCTTGATATTCTTCATAGGTAAAATGTGGTTCTTCACTTTTACTTACTACATCAAGGGCTTCTTCTTTATATGAATTTCTTTCTCTTAAACGAGGATTAGACTTTTCTCTTAATCTTGGAGCATGTTGGCTTTCTTGCTGATTAAAGCTATTAAAACCTTCATTTTGAAAATTACTTTCTACATTTTCAGCTACCGATTTTTCATAGAAAGACCCACCTTGTGAATCTCTATTTTCAAATGGTTGAAGGTTTAAATTGTTTCTGTTGGCAAAAGAAGGCTGATTTTCATGGAAATCTCTTTCTTCAATATAATCTTCCTCAGGGCGATTATAAATTTTAAAAGGATTAGGGATTTCTCGCATTCTTTCAACAGGTTTTTCGTAATTAAACCCTCTTTCAATAGTACGAGGCTCTACCTGATTTCTAATATTATCGGCATGTTCTCTTTGATTATAGGCTTCCCTTTCCGCAAAACTATGGTTAGTATCTCTTGGCTGTACTTCAACAGAACCATCTTTATTAATCTTAACTACTTCATATTCTTTAAAGAAATCTTCAGGATTTTTCTCTGCATACTCGCTAAGACTTTTATCTCTTTCTTTAAAGGTATGTTCTCTATTTTGAGGCTGATGATGGTCTCTTATTATTTTGTCTGCCCTAGCAATTTCGTACTCTTGATTGGTTCTATCGCTAATAACTCTTTCGGTTGGGTTTTTATACATAGATAAATCAACACTATCATCGTAAGATATTCTAGGTCGTTTACTTACCTTAAGTTTATTAACTCCCACATAGGCTTGGTTAATAAAATCTTCATCCACATGATGGATTTTTAAAAGGCGATTTTTGTTAGAATTTTTATTTTCAATAAAATGATTATCAATGGCATAAAAAGGAAAAGTATTATTTTCGCCATTATAGTTATCTAAAGTGTATTTATAATGGTTAATGCTATCCATTACCACTTTAATTTCTGAGGATTTAATATTAGAATTAGAAACACTCACCCAAGAATAGCCACATCTGCTACAAGTAGTTATTCTATCATTAGTATTTAAGTTCTTATTATTACTACAATTCGGACAGCTTAGTATTTTTGCCATATAATTTTGCTTTTTTTCTTTAAAGATAGTAAATTATATCATAAAACTATAAAATACAATAATAATCTTTACTAAACTTAAGATTATGATAATCTAATTTAGTTAATTAATAATTTAGACTAGACTCTTATATGGAAACAAAAAATCTAATTACTTTTGAGAATGTGGGCTTAAGGTACGGGCTTAATGCAGAAGTCTTAAAAGATATTAATTTTCAGGTTAATGAGGGAGATTTTATTTTCTTAGGTGGAGAAAGCGGAGCAGGTAAATCTACCCTACTTTCACTTATGAATTTATCAATTTTACCCTCAAGAGGGTTTCTCTCTGTACTTGGGAAAGATGTTCAAAGTTTAAATAGTAGAAGCATTGCCGACATTCGTCGTCATGTGGGGATAATTTTCCAAGATTTTCGGTTAATTAATCACCTTAATATTTTTGATAATATCGCCCTACCTCTATTGATAGAAAATATTGATAAAGCAGAAATTGAAGAAAGAGTTAGTGAAATCCTTGATTGGATTGGCTTAAAAAGTTATGCTAAGGCAACACCACTTTCTTTATCAGGAGGGCAACAACAAAGAGTAGCTGTAGCTAGATCTATTATTAAAAAACCGATTTTAATCCTTGCCGATGAACCAACCGGAAGTATTGATAACCAAATGGCAAACCGTATTTTGCTGATGTTAGAAGAGTTGAACTCTCAAGGCATGGCTGTGATTTTTGCTACTCATAATAGTGAACTATTAGATAGCGACAAGCATCGCTTGGCAGTAATTAAAAATAAAAGACTAGAATTATTAAGATAAGATTATGCTAATGAATTTATTCAAATATCATAAGGATGTTTTTGGTTTTTCTAAAATTAAGTTTTGGAATAAGTTTTTAGTAAGTATTTTATCTATAATCGTATGGCTGTGCTTACTTTCTATCTTTAGTACTATTCAGCTTGAAAAAACTTTAAATCCTTTGAAGTTTTCTTCTAATAGTTCGGTGATTATAGAAATTCATCCCGAAAATACTAAAGCCAAAACTAAAATGAAAGTGGATATTGTTTTAGATTTTCTACAAAAGCAAAGCTATGTAGCTGGCTTTAAAATCTTAGATGAAGAAAAAATTATTAACTTAATTAATAACTTCACCGGACAAAATAATAAACTGCCAGATATTCCTTTACCTGTTTTAATTTCTGTAAATATTACACCTCCTTATGAAGATGGCTTGCAATCTTTGAAACTTGAGCTTTCTCAAAAAGTTAATAATATTTATTTAGATACTGAGGCAGAATTATTATCCCGTTTTCTTGATCCTATTAGTATCACTAAGTATATATCTATGATAGTCCCTATTTTAGCTTTAACACTCCTAAGCGGAACTTTGTTTTTAATAATTTATGCAATTTTATTTACTAATAAAACTTTTATTAGCACTTTAATTCTGCTTGGCATATATAAAACCACCCTTTATATAGAACTAGCCAAGTGGCTTTTCTTAAGAAGTTTACAGGCTTGTATTATTGCTACTATAATGTTTATTATTACGATTTTAATAATATATTTTCTTGGCATTGCAGCGGTTGATATGCTATTTATATATTTTGATTTTATACTATACTTTTTAATCTCAATTCCTATAATAACCGCAATTTTAGGGATACTATTTTTAAGAAGATTAACTACAAAATATTTTTATGCTAACGAATAATTAAAGGATACCTCATGCTAGTGCTAAGAAATATCATAGCTCAAATTTTTATGCTACTAATGATTCTTTTTATTACATTTTTCTGCTATATTTCCAGCTATGTGGTATCTACAAGGGTTATGAATTACATCCTTTATAAAATCTTTGATATTTTAAGAGTAATTACTTTTAAAATCATTGGTATTAAAGTAGAATATCGGGGTTTAGAAAATATCCCAGAAGGAGTGGTGATTTTTGCTTCTAAACATCAATCAGCTTTTGAAACTTCCTTCTTTTTTAATAAGTTTAAAAGAAATACAATTTATTGCTTTAAGGCAGAAATTGCTAAAGTTCCACTATGGGGAAGAATCGCTAAA
>JAIRQL010000096.1 GCA_031256515.1 Alphaproteobacteria bacterium | reverse complement strand
TATTAAAAGATATATATTTTCTTTGTAGGGTAAATAAAAAAGCCATAGCAACAAATAATATAGCCATGTTTATGATAAACATGATTCTTCTCCTCAATTGAATTAAATATACTTAGTATAGCAAGTTTATAATCAAACACCAAATAAATTTGATAAATATCAAGACAAAATAATACCCTAATTATAAATAATTATGTTGCTATTTTAAAAACTTAAAAATAAACTTAAAATACATATAAAATAGATTATAAAAATTAAAAAGCAGAGGAAATATGTATTTATATTTTTTTGATTTAGACGACACTATTTGCAATACAGCTGCAGTTATGAAACAGTTAGGAAATAAATACAATATTAAAAGAGAAGATTTTCAAAGCCAAGAAGATTACTTTAAAGTTATTGATGTTAAATTAATGGAATATGGTTTAGATAATATTAACCCGCTAGAAAATTCTACTGTAGCTTTATTGCAACAATTAATGAAAACTAACTCGCAAGATATATTCTATATTACAGCAAGAGAGAGTAGTGTTCGTGATGTTAGTACTGCTTGGTTAAAAAAACACAATCTATGGTTAGGTGAAGAAAAACTTATCATGGATACTAAAGATATTAAAGGTAAAACTATTAATAATATTATGAATAATAGCGATAAGAAATTTGCCTTATTTTTTGATGATTTAGTGGAGAATCATAAAGAAGCCTCTTTTTATAAAGAAATAATTTGTTGTTATCCATATTAAAAAGGACAGGTAATTTATGAAAACAGTTTTTATTACAGGTGGTAGCTCGGGGATTGGATTTTCTTTAGCTCAAAATTATATTAGTCGTGGCGATAGAGTTATTATCACAGGAAGAACAGAAGCTAAGTTAAATGAAGCTAAGCAAAAACTATTACAATTTGGCGATAAAGTTATTGCTAAATTAATAGATGTTAAAGACGAAAAAGCAATGAGTGAATATCTTTTAGAAGTAGATAATGAATACACTATAGATATTCTAATTGCTAATGCTGGAGTATCAGCTGGGGTTACTAATATTGAAGACTTCCACAGTACTGCTAAAGAAATTTTTGATATTAATGTCTATGGGGTGTTTAACACTGTTCATCCTTTATTAAAAAAAATGCAAGAAAGAAAAAAAGGACAGATAGTTTTAATTTGTTCTATGAGTGCTTTTTTTGGCTTAACCAGTGCCGTATTTTATGCTAGTTCAAAAGCAGCGATAAAATCTTATGGTGAGGGTTTAAGAATATTAATGTCAGATTATAATGTAGATGTTTCTACAGTTTTTCCTGGCTTTGTTGAAAGTAATATAACCAGAGCTAATAAATTTGGCATGCCCTTTTTAATTGGGGCAGAACAAGCAGCTAGTATTATAATACAAGGGCTAGATAAAAAGAAAGGATATATTTTGTTTCCTTTAAGAATGAGATTACTAATTGGCTTTTTAGCCCATTTGCCTTTTTCTTGGCGAGAAAAAATTCTTAAAAGACTTCCGCATAAATAAGGGAATTATTTATAGACAATTACCGCAAAATGTATTTAAATATAAGTTTATTATTTCTAATTTAAACTAAGGGATTTTCATGGCACAATTTGTTTTAACAATGAAAGATGTCAAAAAAGTTTTTCCAGGTGGAAAAACCATACTTAAAGGTTTGTATCTATCTTTTTTTGAAGATGCTAAAATAGGGATACTCGGGCATAATGGAGCGGGTAAATCTACTTTCATGAAAATTGTTGCTGGGTTAGATAAAGAATATACTGGTGAAATTTGGGTTAGAGATGGTATTAAAGTAGGATACCTTCCGCAAGAACCACAATTAAATGAATCCTTAAATGTTAAAGAAAACATTATGGAATCGGTTAAAGAAATTCAAAACCTAGTAGAGCAATTTAATGAAGTTAGCATGAAATTTGCTGATGTGGTAGATGATAGTGAAATGGATAAGCTCTTAGAAATACAAGGGCAGTTGCAAAATCAAATTGATGCTAAAGATGCTTGGGATTTAGATCGCCAAATAGATATAGCGATGGATGCTCTTAGATGTCCCTCTGGCGAAGCTAGTATTAAAAATTTATCAGGTGGTGAGAAAAGAAGAATAGCTCTGTGTAAACTTTTGCTAGAAAAACCAGATATTCTATTGCTAGACGAACCAACTAACCATCTAGATGCAGAATCGGTTTCTTGGCTAGAAAGATACCTTAAAGAATATAAAGGTATGGTTCTTGTTATTACCCATGATAGATATTTCTTAGATAATATTACTAATTGGATTTTAGAGCTAGAAAGAGGTGAGGGGATTCCTTACGAAGGTAATTATTCTTCTTGGCTTTTACAAAAACAAAAAAGATTACAGCAAGAAGAGAGGGAAGAATCTGCGAGACAAAAAACTCTTAAAAAAGAATACGAATGGGTTTCGCAATCGCCAAAGGCTCGTCAAGCTAAAAACAAGGCTAGAATCACTGCTTATGAAAATTTACTATCTACAGAAAATGAAAATAAAGCCTATGAATCTTCTTTAATAATTCCACCAGGACCAAAATTAGGTGAAATTGTAATTGAAGTTAAAAATGTATCTAAAGCCTTTGAAAACAAATTACTGATAGACGATTTAACTTTCACTGTACCAAGAGGAGCAGTAGTTGGGATTATTGGAGCAAATGGGGCAGGTAAAACCACCATGTTTAGAATGCTGACCCAAAAAGAAACTCCAGATAAAGGAAATATCAGAATTGGCGAATCGGTAGTTTTAGGATATGTAGACCAAAGCCGTGATTCTTTAAATGATAATAACACCGTATGGCAAGAAATTTCTGATGGAATGGATGTAATTCCTATTGGTAAACGAACTATTCCTAGCAGAGCATATACTGCACAGTTTAATTTTAAAGGAGCAGATCAACAGAAAAAAATTGCCTCACTTAGTGGTGGGGAAAGAAATCGGGTGCATTTGGCTAAAATGTTAAAATCAGGTGCGAATGTTCTGCTACTAGACGAACCAACTAATGATTTAGATGTGGAAACTTTAAGTGCTTTAGAAGAAGCAATTTTAGAATATGCTGGTTGTGTGTTAGTTATTTCCCATGATAGATGGTTTTTAGATAGAATCTCTACCCATATCTTAGCCTTTGAGGGAGATTCTAAAGTAATTTGGAATGAGGGCAACTACCAAGATTACGAAGAAGATAAAATTAAAAGATTAGGAATTGATGCTTCGCAACCGCATCGTATTAAATATAAACCGTTATCTTAGGCAAGAGTATTTTTTATGGATAATTTAGTTTTAGCTATCGGTAATTTTGATGGGGTTCATTATGGGCATCAAAAAATTATTGCAGAGGTTAAAAATTTAGCGGAATCTATTAATTTAAAAGATAGTTGGGGGGTGATGTTTTTTGATCCACATCCTAAAACTGCTTTAAACGGTTATAAAAAATTTATGCTAACTACAGTTAGCCAGAGGATAGATTTACTAAAGGATTTAAATGTACCCAATGTTTTAGTAGTTCCTTTTGTTGAGGTGCAAAATTTAACTGCCGAAGAATTCTTTAAGGATATTTTATTAGAAAGATACCATGTGAAGGGTCTGGTTACGGGGAGTAATTTTAATTTTGGCAAGGAGGCCAAAGGGGATTCTAATTTGATGGTTAAATTATCTCAAGATAATGGTGTTAAATATATTTGTTTAGAAAAGCAAATGTATAATAAAGAGATGGCTTATTCTTCTACTAATATTAGAAATTTTATTAATGAGGGAAACATTATAGAAGCTAATAAATTTTTAGGACATTCATTTAAGGTTAGTGCCACCGTATTACATGGCAACAAGATAGGTAGAACAATTGGTTTTCCTACGGCTAATTTATCCATAGAAAATTATATTGCTCCAAAGTTTGGAGTTTATGTGGTTTATGCCTATGTTGATGGCAAAAAACATCAAGCCATTGCTAATTTTGGCTTACGACCAAGTGTGGTAGTAGAAAAAAATGAGCTTTTGGAAGTCCATTTATTTAATTTCAATGAAGATATATACTCTAAAAATATTGAAGTAGAATTTATGGATTTTATAAGAGCAGAGACGAAATTTGCCTCTATAGAAGAGTTAAAAGCTCAAATAGAAAAAGATAAACAATTTGCAGTTAATTATTTTAATAAAATAAATTAATAAAGATACTAATAAATTATAAGGTTATTTTAAAATGGAAAAAGATATAAAAGGCTCGGTTCGGTTACCAAAAACTGACTTTGCCATGAAAGCAAATTTAGGAAACCTTGAGGCTGAGGTTTTAAAATCTTGGAAAGACCAAGATATTTATAATAAAATCATTCAAAAAAATAAAAACTCTCAGCAATTTGTTTTACACGATGGACCTCCTTATGCCAACGGGCATTTACATGTAGGGCATGCTTTAAATAAAATCCTTAAAGACATTATTGTAAAGTCTTACATTACAAGAGGATACAAGACTCCTTTTATTTTAGGGTGGGATTGTCATGGTTTACCAATAGAATGGAAAATAGAAGAAAAATATAAAGCTAGTGGTCTTAAGAAAGAAGATGTGGATATTCAAAAATTCCGTGAGGAATGTAAAGAATTTGCACTTAGTTGGGTAGATATCCAAAAAGAAGAATTTAAGCAACTAGGAATTTTAGCAGATTACGATAAATCTTACCTTACCACTAATTTTGAGGCAGAAAAAATCATTGTTTCTTCTGTGTTAAATTTATTGAAAGATGGAATTATCTATCAAGGTAAAAAACCAGTTTTATGGTCGGTGGTAGAGCAAACAGCCTTAGCCGAAGCAGAGGTAGAATATCAAGATAAAACTTCCGATACTGCCTATGTGGCTTTTAAAGTTGCTAGTACTCCTGCTAAATATTCGTCAAAATGGGCTGAGGCAAGTATTGTAATATGGACTACTACTCCGTGGACTTTACCTTCTAACCAAGCAGTGGCTTATGGTAGTGAGGTAAAATATGGTCTTTACGAGGTAGTTCCGCAAGAGGGTTCTACCCTTAAAAACCCAAGAAAACTTATTGTTGCTACTGATTTAGCTGAAAGTGTATTTAGTAAAATGCAGGTATCTTTTAAGCTATTAGAAGAAATACTAGGTTTAGAAGGCTTTATGTTGCATAATCCTTTGTTTGGTATTGCAGGATATGAGAGAATTGTGCCAGCATTATCTGGAAATTTTGTAGAAACCTCAGTAGGAACTGGATTGGTTCATATTGCTCCATCACATGGTGAAGACGATTTCTATTTATGCCAGCAAAATAAAATTACTCCTCTTGAATTAGTATTAGATGATGGAGTATTTAGTAAAGCTACTCCATATTTTAATGGTGAACATATTTTTAAGGTGAATCCTAAAATTCTAGAGGCTTTAGCAGAAAAAGATAATTTGTTATTGCACGAAAAACTTACTCATTCTTATCCGCATTCGTGGCGTTCAAAAGCTCCACTTATTTATAGATTAACTTCTCAGTGGTTTATAAATATGGATAAAAATAATTTTAGAGAAAAGGCTTTAAAATCTCTTGATTCTGTAGAGTTTTTCCCTAAAACTGGTAAAAATAGATTAGCTTCTATGGTAAGTAGTCGTCCCGATTGGTGTATTTCAAGACAAAGAGCTTGGGGGGTTCCTCTTGGTATTTTCTTACATAAAGAAACTAACACTCCACTTATAGATGAAGAAGTATTTAATAATGTTATTAATGCTTTTGCACAAAATGGTTCTAATGCTTGGTTTGAAGAAGATCCAAAAAGATTTTTAACTGCAAAATATAATCCAGCAGATTATACTGCTGTTATGGATGTGGTTGATGTTTGGGTGGACTCTGGGCTTACTCATAATTATGTTATTAAAGCTAATAAAGATATTAACTTCCCGATAGATGTTTATTTAGAAGGTACAGATCAACATCGTGGCTGGTTTCAGTCTTCTTTAATAATGTCTTTATTGATTTTAGGAGTTCCTCCTTATAAGAAAGTAATTACCCATGGTTTTACCTTAGATGAAAAAGCTCAAAAAATGTCTAAATCGCAAGGTAATATCGTAACTCCTGCTAGTGTAATTAAAGATTTTGGAGCCGATGTTTTAAGATTATGGGTAGCTAGTGCCGATTTTACCGAAGATGTTTATATCGGTAAAAATATTCTTACTCAACAGGCAGAAATTTACAGAAAAATCCGCAATACTTTAAGATATTTAATTGCAAATTTAACCTATCATAAGCAAGATGTTGCCTATAACGATTTAGCCGATATTGATAAATGGGTATTGCATAATGTTTTTATGTTAGATAATTTATATGAAAAAACTTTTACCGAAAGTTTTACAATTCATAGCTTTTTTAATAAGCTGTTTAACTTTATGCTTACAGATTTATCTGCTTTTTACTTTGATATTAAAAAAGATATTTTATATTGCGATGGCGAAAATTCTAAGGAATTTAAAGCTACTTTAACTGTACTAAATATTTTGTTTGATTTTATGCTTAAGTGGCTATCGCCTTTTATTCCTTTTACGATGGAAGAAGCCTATGCTAAAAGATACTCTAAAAATTTAGGTAGCCTATTTTTAGAAGATTTTAAAAAAGCTGAAAGTACTTGGTTAAATGAAGAAGTTTTTGAAAAATTTGAAAAAATCAAAAAAATCAGAAAAGTAATTACTGGTAGTTTAGAGCAAAAAAGAGCAAACAAAGAGATTGGTTCTTCTTTAGAGGCTGCACCTATTGTATATCTTAATGATGAAGATAAAAAACTACTATTAGGGGTAAACTTTGCAGATATTTGTATAACCTCAAGTATTGTGATTAAAGATTTAAAAGAAGCAGAATCTCGCCAAAATTTATATTCACTAGAAGAAGTTCCTAATGTTTTTGTAGAATTTTTTAAAGATACTGGCGAAAAATGCGATAGATGCTGGAAGTTTTATGAAAAATTAAACGAACATCATCTCTGCGAAAGATGTAGCAGTGTGGTAGATAATAAAGAGTAAAAAATGAAATTATTAAAATCTTTTAATAAAAAACAGCTAAGTTTATTACTGAGCCTTATTATTATATTAGTAGTGATAGATCAGTTAATTAAATATTGGGTTTCTAATAACTTAATACGAAATTTTGAATATATTACTATTTTATCGTTTTTAGAAATTCGCTATATTATAAACACAGGGGTTAGTTTTAGCTTTTTAGATGGTATTAACTATCAAGTAATTGCTTTACTTTCGTTTGCTGCTTGTATTTTAGCGATATTTTTAATTGCTGGATTTTATAAGTCGGTAAGCAAAGAGTTTATAATTGTATTAGCTTTACTTTTAGCGGGGAGTATTGGGAATCTTATAGATAGACTACTTTTTAAAGGTGTAATAGATTATATTCATTTTCATTTAGGAGGCTATAGCTTTCCTATATTTAATTTGGCAGATGTTTACATTACTTTTTGTTCTATAATTATTATAAAAAATGTTATACTTTCTAGAAAGTAAAATTTACAAATAAGTTTATACCATGTATTTTATTAAAAAATTGTATTCTAGTTCTAAAATTTTTGTAGGGATGATGGCAATCTTAGCCTTGCAATCCTGTACCCAAAGTGGTTATATTGTTACGAAAAAGGCTTTAGATCCTTTTACTGTGTATTCTTATCAGCCATTATCTATGCCACCAATTTATTATTTATCTTCGCAAGAAATTTCTGATGAAAGAAGATTTATTAAAGAGGGGCAAGATAGAGTACAATCTTTATTATTTGAAAGTAATATGGGTAGCCTTTCTCCGCAAAGAAAAAGAAAGATAGATTTATCTAAAAGCGATGAAAAATTCTTAGCATTAGCTGATGCTAATCAAGATTTATCACAAGTTCGTAAAATGTTAGATGAAGAATCTTTAGGTCTTACTTATAAAGATCCTAGTTTTATTGAAAGACTTTTTTCAGATCATAAAGGTGAAGCCTTAGATAATAAACTCTCAGAGTACAAGAAATATAACCGTTAGGTAGTTTAAATGAAGTTTTTACTAAATCTTGGTATTTTATTTCTTTTTTTTGTATCAGTAGGATATGCTGTTGATTATGATTCTTTTAGCTTACCTAATGGCTTAAAAGTTCATGTTATTAAAACTAGTAGCCCTATTATAACCCATGCAATTGCTTATAATGTAGGCTCAATAGAAGAAAGATCTGGCAAAGAAGGCTTAGCCCATTTTTTAGAGCATGCAATGTTCTTAGGTACAAACAAGTATTCTAACGAAGATTTATCTAATATGGTAAAAGAAACTGGAGCTTATTACAATGCTTTTACCTCATACGATATAACTCTTTATTATTTTAATTTACCATATAGACACCTCAAAAAAGTTATTCAATTTGAAGCCGACCGTATGAGATGGCTCCAGTTAAGTGAAGAAGTTGTAGAGAACGAAAAGCAAGTTATTCTACAAGAAAATAAAATGTATCAAAATAATGTTTATAGTGTTTTTTATGATACCTTAAGAAGGTATATTTATCCTACTACCAATTATGGTAGAAGTATAATCGGCTATGAAGATTACTTTAAAAGATTAACCGTTCGTGATATTAAAGAATTCTACGATACATGGTATATCCCAAGTAATGCTCAAGTGTTTATTATTGGTAATGTAGATTTTAAGGAAGTAAGAAAGTTAGTTAATAATTACTATGGTCGGATTGATGCTAATAGGAAACTTCCTTCTCGTGCTAAAACAACCGAAGAAACTTACACCGCCGATGTAAAAATGGCTTTTAAAGATAGTAGGGTTAAACAAGAGGTAATTACAAAATCTTATTTAGTGCCGTCTTTAATTTCAGATACCTCTGTTGGTAAAAAAGATTCTTATTCTTTAATTATTTTACAAGATTTACTGTCCTCAAAGTTTGGTAAAATTTATAATAAGCTGGTTTTGCAAGATAAACTTCTTATTGATTTTTCTGTTAGCTATAACGACGATCAAAGAGGAAGTAGTACCTTTGCATTTACTTTAATTCCTAATAAAAATGTTAGCGAAGAAAAAGCAATTGCTGCCTTTGATGAAATTTTAGCCAAAACTTTAAAAGAAGGTTTTACACCACTAGATTTAAGAATGAGTGTTAATAGGATTAAAGATACTCTAGAGCTATTAAGAGAAGACGAAACACAGTATCTTTTTAGTATTGCTAGATACCTAAATGCAGGCTTAACCTATCAAGAAACCCAAAAATTTGTTAGTACTTTAGATACTATAAAAACTCAAGATATTCAAAATACTTACAATAAATATTTTAAAGATGCTAATCATGTGCTTGGTATTGCTCAAGGAGAATAGTTTTTATTATGAAAAATATCAACAAAGCTAAAAAAACTTCACTTATTAGATATAGCATTATTTTTATTGGCTTAATATTTTTGGCTTTTAGTTTGTTGCATAATAAAGAAGATGAAATTGAGAATATTACCACCAATGCTATTGAGGGCTTTATAAAAAAAGTTCAAAAACCAAAAGTAAAAGGGGTTGATAATATCCTTCTTTATGAAAATACCGAAAACAATATAATTTCTATTAATATCACTTTTAAAGGTGGGTCAGCTCTTGATACAGAAGGCTATGATGGTATTAGTAATTTTTTAGCTAATGCTATGATAATGGGAGCTGGTGGTTATTCAGTTAGTGATTTTTCAAAAATGTTTGAAGAATACTCAATTAAAATTAACACCCAAGTAAACAGAGATTCTATAACCTTTGAGATAACCACTTTAAATTATTACAAAAGCAGAGCCTTTAATTTATTAGGATTAATTCTTAATTCTCCTAATTTAAGCAATAATGAAATTACTTTAACCAGAGATAATCTTATTGCCGAATATAATATTAAATCGCAACAGCCAAGGTATCTTGTAGGGCAAGCCTTAAGAAAACAGTTGTTTGGTAATCATAAATATTTTGGTGATATTAGTGGTAATCCTACTACCATCAGTAAAATTACTCCGCACATATTAAAGGATTTTAAATCTAAAGTAATTACTAAAAGTAATATGTATATAGCTATTAGTGGCAATATTTCTAAGAATGAGGTAGAAACAGAGCTTAATAAAATAACCTCTAATTTGCCAAATGGTGATAAAGATTTTTTAACTTTAGAATATGTTGAACCAAGTTTTGCAAATAAAGTAATTGAAATTTCACCAAAAGGTGCTTCGCAGAGCGAGGTTCTAATTGCTTTTAATTCGCCAAGAATTAATACACCAATGTATCCTTATGCCAGAGTATTAAATACCTACATGGGATTAATGCCAGATTCTTTATTGTTTAATACACTTAGAAACGAAAAAGGATTAGTATATACAGTTAATAGTGTCCTGTATCAAGATAGCATTACTAACTATTGGTTAGTGTCGTTAGGGGTATCTTTAGATAATAGTAGTGAAGCAATAGATAGTGTTAAACAGATTCTTGATGACCTAAAAAATCAACAATACAATATTAAAGATATTATCATTGCTAAAAACTGGATGCTAGATAACGAATTACGATATTTTTCTAATAATAGAAATATTGCCGCCTATTTAAATAATATGCAGTTCTTAGGGATAAGCCTTAACCGCAATGCCGAATATGCAAAACTTTATGCCAATCTTAGTAGCGATAAAATAGATCAGCTTTTAAAAGAAATTAATACCTATGAAATAACTATAGTTAAAGTAGTTAAATTTTAGTGATTTGAACTTGAATACTTCGTCGCTTGGCTTTTTATGTATTGGTTATACACTTCAAAGCCTCGCTCCTAGTCTCAAGCTCAACTTACTAAAATTTAGTAAAGCTAGTGATTTGAGCTTGAGTATTTTATTGCTTGGTTGCTAAACCTAGATATTTCTTCTCTTAAATAAATTTCATTGCAATATTTTTATAGATAAACTATCCTTAAATAGTCAGATGGTCGGGTAATTGCTTGTTTTGCAATATAAACAAGAGGAAAGTCCGAGCTTCACAGAAACAAAAGACTGGATAATCACCAGCTAGGGCGACCTAAGGGAAAGTGCCACAGAAAATATACCGCCCCAAAAGGGTAAGGGTGAAATGGTAAGGTAAGAGCTTACCGCTTTTCTGGCAACAGAAAAGGCAAGGTAAACCCTCTTTGAAGCAAGACCAAGTAAAATAGAGCCTATTAACCTCAAAAATTAATAAGCAACCCATGTTTCTGAGGGCTATTATGGTAGGTCGCACGAGGTTATTGGCAACAATAATCCCAGACAAATAAT
>JAIRQL010000104.1 GCA_031256515.1 Alphaproteobacteria bacterium | reverse complement strand
ATTGCTAAAGAAATCTTCAAAGAAATTAGATTTATAAATATTATTGGTAGTAGTATGATTATTAATAGTGATATTTTTTTCGTTAGTATTTTTAATTAAGTCTTCAGAGTTTATTGCTGTTTCATTAGAAGCTATATCTAACTTTGCATCTTCAATAGGAGTACTTAAAGTTTTAGGAACATGGAATCCTTTATCGTACATTTCTATTTCTGGGTATACCTGTTCGGGATAACAATCTAATAATTTACAAGTTTCCATAAGCAACTTTAAAGACATTTCATTTGATCCGTTACCATATTTTTGAGCTTGTTGATAACTTACTCCTAAGTGTTCTGCTAAAGATACATAGGTATGACCTTTTTCTTTTAATAAAGCCCTAAGATTGTTTTTAGTAATCCTTTGTTTTTTCCCCATATTAATTTCTCCTTTATTATATTAATATTATTATATCTTATAAGTATATCAACACACTCATTAGTTGTAAATATAATTCTGTAGTTGTATATGAAAAAATATATTGTTTCTTTTAACAACTTTTTAGATATAAGGATTAAGTTTGATTTTATTAAAACAGAAGAGATTTATAATTGTTAAAAAATTAATATTGAATAGTATTGAGAGCAAAAAAATGACTAAAACCTCCATATTTGTAGTATTTTACATTGTAAGGAGATTCGTTTATCAATAAAGAATTTTGTAATAAAACTTGCTTTACCACCACCTTATGTTAATAGCAATGTTTTTTAAAAAGCATAGTATAACTGTGCTAAAAATTAGTTAGCTGTTATATTATTTGCTTTATTTAATTTTTATCTTCACTATTCTCTTCAGTAGGAGCTGTTTCTTTACCTGAGAGTTCTTCGCTTGAGTTGTTTTCTGTAGCTTTAGTTTCATTTATAGTGTTTGCACTATCTTTAGCTTCAGCTTCGTTTGGGGTATTTGCCGTAGCCTCTTCTTCATTGTTTTTATTAACGGTAGTATTATTGTTTATAGACTCAGACTCATTTTCTTGTCTAAGCTCTTCGCTGTTTAAATCTATACTATTCATTACTTCACCTTTTTTTACATCTTTAGTGAAGATAGAATATTTAATATCATTAAACGGACCTCTAATCCTTGTATTAATTGTAAGTAAACTACCAACCGATGGTATTGGAGTATTTTCAAATAGTGGTTTTAAAATAGGTAAATTTGAAATTATATTGTTAATAGACCATATAGGAATCAATTGACCGTGAATATCTAGGGTATTGTTTCTTATATCAACATATCCTTGCATATTACCACCCATTAAGTTTCCTTGTAGTTCTAATTTATCAAGTTGGAAAAATAAATCCCTACTTCTAAATTCACCATAAGATGAAGAAAACCCTATACCTACAGAAAAATTATTGAGAGTAAATTTTCCATCGCTAGCAATATAGAATTTATTTTCGTCTTGACTTGATACAACTCTTTTAATATTAACTTTACCCTCAAAATCACCATTTTCTATATTACTTGAAAACTCAAATAATCTTAAAAAACTTCCGAGATTGGTAATTCTTAATCCTAAAATTGAATTTTTTTCGTCAAATACCACATAAGAACTTTCTTTAGAGTTATTAATTTTAGCTGAAAAGTTTAAAAACTGGATAAAGTTATCTTTCCATAATAAATTAACAAATATGTTATTAAGAGAATTTTCATTATTAAGTACTTTATCAAAAGCTAGTTTTAACCTAATATTCCCGATTTTTTCACTTAAGGTAGTATCATCGGTATCAACACTTTCAAGATAATTATTAGTAATAGGGGTAGCATTTTCAGGAGCTTCTTGAGTAGCTTCAACCTTATTAGATTCTTTTCTTAAAATAATGCCTCTTTTCCTTTTTGAGGTCTCAACATTTTCAGTAGTTTCTGCGGTATTATCTTCGGCATACATATTATTATTACCACGAAAATATCCTAATATCGGAGCTATATCAAGGAGTGATCCTTGTAAATCAAAAGATTTAAGATTGTTTGCAAAATCTATACTACCCTTAAAAGAAGCCTTATTTTTTATATAGAAATTATGGAAAGTCATTTTATCTAGTTTACTTTCTTTATCAAAACTTAAGCCCATATTAACATTTAAATCATCGGCAGTTAGTTTTAAATTTTTAATTTCTTGGAGAGAGTTATTAACAAATAAACCACTTCCTTCAATGGTTAATTTACTACCTACTTTATTTTTGTAATTAAAAACATCTATATAAAACAAAGCATTTGTTAGGTTTTGGTAAAAAGATAATTTCTCAGTGCTAGAATCTTTATAATAAGTAAAATTACCATCCATGTAGCCATCCATCATGGCAACAATATCTTTATCAAAGAAAGTTAGTTGATTAAGTTTTTCAATAGGGAAGTTATTAATATCAACAGAATAAGTTTGGATTATATTATTAGGATTTTCCCAATTTATTTGCGCTCCAAGCGAAATTTGTTCGTACAAAGCACTAATGATACCATTGATTTTTATACCACTATCGTTTAGTAAAAATTTTAAATCACCACCGCTAACATCTAGGTTAGGTAGAGCATCTTTTAAAGAGGTATCAGTTAAATGCAAAGTAATATTTTTATCAAATATTCTTGTATCTTCTAGAGATAGTTTTAACTTAATATCACCCTTAGCTCTTCCTGCAAATTTATCAGGAGATAAACCAGTAGGTTCAAGTAAATTTAGTGGCTTATTATCAATAAATAGTAAAGCATCAGTAATAGAGGTATCAGCCTTTAAATCTAAAGACATTAAATACTCTTCGGGATTATTTTTATTTTTGAAAAATTTAATTTCACCGTCAGAAGATGTAATTTTACCGGTAGTTCCTTCGGTATATTTAATAGAAGTTTCATCAAGGTTATATTTAACGGCTACGGTTTTAGCTACAGCATCAGGTAATCCTTTTAAGTAAGAAGTTGTAGCATCTGATAAAAACACATCGCCTTCTAAGGTATCTATTTGTACAGTATCTTTATTAAGAGCTAAACTCATTTTAAAAGAGGTATTATCAACGGTTCCTTTAGCTACATTTTCTACAATCCATTTTCTAATGTTTGCTAAATAATTTTTAGGCCAAGCGAGTTTTACAAAACCAACATCAATGTTCTCTGCCTTAGCATTTAGGTTTAAATGCCCAGATTCATTTTGTAAATAAGGCAAATAATCAACATTAACAATTAATTTATTAGAACCACTTAGTATGTTTATATCGCTGGCAGTAAAAGAACTATCATTAAAATTGTATTTTAAATTGGTAGTAAGGCGATTTAATAAAATGTTTAATCCCAATTTATTAGAAGAAAACATATTGTTGTTAGTAAAGGCTATATCAAAATTATTAATATTAAGAGTATTATCATTGTTATTATAAGTTAATTTTGCATTTAAGCTATTAACCTTAAGAGGTTTGCTAATATAGTTTTTATAAGATATAGTTCCTTGCTTGATTTCGGCAGTAGTGGTGAGATCTTGTAAGCCTTTTTTAGTTGTATAAAGACCAGTTAAATTAATATTTCCCTCAAAATCGGTTAGATTTAAGTCGTTTATGAATTTATCTTTAAATATATATTCATGCAAGCTGGCAAGCATTATTCTTTCTAGCGAGGCATCCCATTTAATGGTATTGTTGCTATTAATAGATCCTTGAAAGGTAAGAGTTGAAAATTTATCAACATTATTATCAAATGTTATATTAGAATTAAGATTAATAAGAATATCATTAGGGTTTCTTTTTAAATAAAAGTTATCAATATTTAACATTAATAGCTTTTTTTGTTGCGAAATAAAAATAACATTTGATTGATAAACAATAAATTCATCTAAATATTTTAGTATTTGGCTTTCACTTTTAAGGCTATCAATTAATTGAAAATATCTGCCATTTTTGAAGTCTTCCCTAAGTTTAATACTTTCTAAAAAGGAGGTTTGTTTTTGTTTAGATGAAACTTCTTTGTTTGATTCGTCTTTAATCAAAAGATTTTTATCATCTAGGGTAACTTTATAGCCAGTTTTATCATCTACTACAATAAAATTTAAACCTTCTAAGAAAACTTTTTGTAGGTATAAAGTATTGTCTCTTAAAGAATTAGCGAAATGAGGATAAAACCCAACTTTATTTAAATTAACACTATAAGATTTACTATTATAAGAAATTCCTTTTAATAAAATTACTGGACGGTTAATACCATAATCCCATCCTACAGCTACCGATTTAATTGATAATTCTATATTATTTTGTTTAAACTCAGGATTTAAATTATAAATTCTTTGAACAGCTTGCTTAGCCACAAAAGGGATAGGAATTTCAAAGAGAATCATATATAGTAAAAATATCAAAATATATAGAGTATATAATGATATTCTGTTAAATATTTTAAGCAAAAGGGCAAAGAATTTCTTCATTTATTTTATATTGTATTTACTAATAGTTTATATTATAAAACAGTAATAATTAATTACAAGTTTATTGATTATTTTTTATTAACATTAAATAGGCTAAAATAAAATCTTTTAGCTCGCCATCAAAAACTTCTTTAGGATTATAGCTTTCCACATTGGTTCTGTGATCTTTAACCATAGAGTAGGGGTTAAGGATATAGGACCTTATTTGCGAGCCAAAATCAATATCGGCTCTATTATTATAAGTATTTTTTTGTTCTTCTTTTTTCTTATCATCGTATAGCTGATAAAGTTTTGCTTGCAATAAGGACATGGCTGTATCTTTATTACGATGTTGCGACCGTTCAGCTTGACTTTGCACGATAATACCAGTAGGGATATGAGTAATCCGTACAGCACTATCGGTGGTATTAACATGCTGTCCGCCAGCTCCACTTGATTTATAGGTATCTACACGAATATCTTTATCTTCAATTTTAATGTTATCATTCTCAAGAACTTCAGGATAAACACTAATAGCACAAAATCCAGTTTGTCTTTTACCCTCAGAATTAAAAGGAGAGATTCTTACTAGTCTATGAACTCCTTGTTCGGAAATTAAATTTCCGTAGGCATATAGTCCGTCAATTTTTAAAACACAAGATTTTATCCCAGCAATTTCAGATTTTGAGCTATCAATTTCTCTAACTTTAAAATTATTTTTTTCGGCAAAGCGGATATACATTCGCAAAAGCATAGAGGCAAAATCTTGAGCATCAACACCACCACTGCCAGCATGAATTTCTAGGTAAGCATTATTTTTGTAAACTTCTTTATCAAACATAGCATTAATTTTCTCTAGAGCTAGAGTGTCTAGTAATTGCTGAGCTTCTTTAATGCAATCCTTTAAAAGTGAAGTATCATCTTGTTCGGTTGCCATGCTATAAAGGGTAGTTAAATCCTCGTGTTGCAAATTAAGATTGTTGATTCTTGAGTAATAAGATTTTAAGTTGTTATATAACTTAGTAATCTCGGTAGCTTTGCTAACATCGTTCCAAAAATCACTAGCATTGATTTGATTTTCGTACTCTAATAGCTCTAACTCTATTTTTGATTTATTAAAAGATTTATTAACAATATCTAGATCAATTTTTATTTGTCTTAAAATTGCTTCCATATCTAAAAGTTTAGAATTATCAGACAATAAAAACTCCCAATTTGAATTTAATAATTTATATATAATAAAATAAAAAAGTTAATAATTACATAATATAAAAGGCGATAAAAATCACCTTTTGTATAAAATTTAAGTAAATAATAATAATTTAAACTATTGCACTTTTACTAAAATGTGTTTCTTTTTACCCATAGAAACTTTCATAGTGCTATCGTGAAGGTCTTTTTTACCTAATAAATAAGCAACATCAGTTATTGTAGTATCATTAATTTTAATACCACTATTTATAATAAGTTTTCTTCCCTCACCATTACTTGTAGTAAACCCTACTGAAACTAAAAAATTTACTAAGGGAATACCCTCATTAAGTTGAGCTTCTTCTACAAAAAAAGTTGGAAGATTTTCATCTAAGCCACCTTTTTCAAAGGTATTAATAGCCGTATTTTGGTTAAGGATTGCTTGTTCTTCGCCGTGAACTAATTTAGTAATCTCAAAAGCTAAAATCTTTTTAGCTTCGTTAATTTCTTGTCCTTGTAATTTAGCTAGGGTTTCAATTTCGCTCATAGGAAGTTCTGTAAATAACTTAAGGAATTTAATTACATCGGCATCATCGGTATTTCTAAAGTACTGGTAAAAATCCCAAGACGAAAATAAACCATCATCTAGCCATACTGCTCCACCAGCAGTTTTTCCCATTTTAGAGCCATCAGCTTTAGTAAGCAGGGGAGAAGTTAAAGCAAATACTTCTTTTTGAGCTAATCTTCTAACTAATTCTACACCGTTTATAATATTGCCCCATTGGTCAGAACCACCCATTTGTAAAACTATATCATGATTTTTATTTAAGTAGAAAAAATCTACTGCCTGCAATAACATATAGTTAAACTCAAGGAAAGTCATAGGGTTTTCTTTTTGCAACCGTATTTTAACACTATCAAAAGCTAGCATACGATTAATAGTAAAAGAAGTACCAAAATCTCTTAAAAATTCTAAATAATTAAAGCTACATAACCAATCAGCATTATTCATTAATTGAGCAGCATTGCTTCCCTCAAAAGATAAAAACTTCTCAAGAACATTACGAATACCTAGCATATTAGTGTTAATATCCTCAAGACTTAGCATTTTTCTGCTTTCGTCTCTCCCACTAGGATCACCAACCACACTAGTACCACCACCTAACAAAGCAACAGGGGTATGCCCGAACCTTTGGAAGTGCCGTAATAGTAAAATTTGAATTAAGCTACCAACATGTAATGAATTAGCCGTACAATCAAAACCAATGTAAGCCTTAATTTTTTCTTTTTCTAGTTTTTCATCTAAACCTTCAAAAGAAGAACATTGATGAATAAAACCTCTTTCTTGTAAGAAGTTTAAAAAATCAGATTTAAAATTCATTGGTCTTCCTATGCATTATTGCCAGATTCTACTTTCAGTTTTTTAAGCTCTTCTTTGATATAATTATCTAATACTTTATATAGCTCTTCCTGATGATTATTATAGAAATGGTCGGCATTTTTAATAATTTTATATTCAATTTCTTTGTCTTTGGTACGAATAGCCTTTTTAATAATTTTTTCAGCTTCTTTAATTGGGGCTACTGTATCTTTATCGGCATGAACAAATAAACCATTAGTAGGACAAGGATAAATAAAAGACATATCAAACATATTAGCAGGAGAACCAATTGCCACAAAGCGATTAACCTCAATTCTTCTCATCATAATTTGAATGGCAATATAAGCACCAAAAGAAAACCCAGCTACCCAAAAAGATGTTGATGTAGGTTCATTTTCTTGAATCCAATCGCAACAAGTACTAGCATCAATGATTTCTTCAACTCCATCACCATAAGCACCCTCAGAATTACCAACTCCTCTAAAGTTGAATCTTAAAGTAGAAAAACCATTAGCTAAAAAGGCTTTTTCCATTAAATACACTACTTTATTATGCATATTACCACCATACAAAGGATGAGGGTGTAATAAAAGCACACATGGAGCATTTGGCTGTTCTGATTTTTTGTAAATACCCTCTAATCTTCCTGAGGCGGAATTTACATTTACTTGCATGAGATGATTACCTAAATTGACATTGTTTTCTTAAAATAATATAATATTAAACATAAAAACTTTCAAGCAAAAACTCTTAAGATTTTATTTGCAAAAAAAATTCAAACATGATATATCTTACTAAAATAGTAGGAGATAATCGTAATCTATGAAACTAAGTACAAAAGGCAGATATGCAGTAATGGCAATGATAGATATTGCCACTAATGTAGAAGATGGACAAAATATTTCTTTGCAAGCAATTGCAGATAGGCAGAATATTTCCATATCTTATTTAGAACAGTTGTTTATTAAGCTAAAGAAAAATAAATTGGTAGACAGTGCCAAAGGTCCAAAAGGAGGCTATAGATTAGCAAAAAACCCTAAGGATATTTTTATTTTTGATGTTATCCAAGCTGTTGATGAAAAAATTGAGTTTTTAAAATGTAAATCAGGCACTGGTTGTGCTAAAAAAGGCTTTTGCAATTCTCATGATTTGTGGTCCTCTCTCATGATGAATATTTGTAATTATCTAAATTCTATTTCATTAGAAGAAGTAATAACTCAAGAATTTAGAAACCATATTTTAAAAGCTAATTAGGAGGAGAAAATGGAAAACAATAAAGTTATTTATTTAGACTATCAAGCAACAACCCCAACAGATCCACGAGTGGTTGAAAAAATGCTTCCATATTTTTTTGATAATTTTGGAAACCCTCATTCAAGAAATCATTCCATAGGTTGGAGTGCTGAAGAAGCAGTTGAAGATGCTCGTAAAAACATTGCAAAATTAATTAATGCCAATGCTAAAGATATTATTTTTACATCAGGAGCAACCGAAGCTAATAATTTAGCTCTTAAAGGAGTTATGGAATTTTATGGCAAGCAGGGGAAAAATCATTTAATTATAAGTTCAATAGAACATAAATGTATACTTTCTTCAGCTTACGATTTAGAAGAAAAAGGTTTTGAAATTACCATATTACCTGTGGAAATCAATGGTATTATAGATTTAGAAAAACTAAAAAATGCTATTACCGATAAAACAGCATTAGTTTCAATTATGGCAGTTAATAACGAAATTGGTACAATTCAGCCAATTAAAGAAATTGGGGCAATTTGCCGTGAAAAAGGTGTGTTCTTTCATACCGATGCCGCTCAAGCTGTAGGAAAAATTCCTATGGATGTAGAAGCCTGTAATATAGATTTAATGAGTATTTCCGCCCATAAAATGTATGGACCAATGGGAATTGGGGCATTATATGTAAGAAGAAAACCAAGAGTAAGAGTTTTAGCTCAAATGCATGGTGGCGGACAAGAAAGAGGAATTCGTTCAGGAACTCTACCATTGCCTTTATGTGTAGGCTTTGGCGAGGCAGCAAGATTAGCTACTGTAGAAATGGATGAAGAAACTAAAAGATTAACAATGCTATCTAAAAAATTTAAAGATGGTATTAATAAAGCTCTGCGGGTAGTTTATTTAAATGGTGATGCGGAAAAAAGAATCTGTACTAATCTAAATATGAGCTTTGCCGGAGTTGAAGGTGAAAGTTTGTTAATGGGACTTAATAAATATATAGCCGTAAGCTCGGGGTCAGCCTGTACCTCAGCTTCATTAGAATCTTCTTATGTGCTAAAAGCAATAGGACTTCCAGATGAACTAGCCCATACCTCAATAAGATTTGGTATAGGTAGATTTACAACCGAACAAGATATAGATACCGCCTTAGAAAAAATAATCACGACTGTAAATAGATTAAGAGAAATGAGTCCAATTTGGGAAATGATGGAGGCGGGTATAGACTTATCCACCATTCAATGGGCTGAACACTAAGTTTTGGTATTTTTGAGTTTCTATGTTGTCGTTTTGCTCCTCGTGTATGTTTAATACACTTCAGAGCAAACCTCCTAATAGAATTCTCAAAACTCCTCAAAACTTAAAATTGAGATTGAAATTTTGCAGTTGCATACTATATATAAGTTATTAAAAACAAAGGGAAGATAAAATGGCATACAGTAATAAAGTGGTAGATCACTACGAAAATCCTAGAAATGTAGGTACTATGGATGAAAAAGACAAAGATGTAGGGACCTCAATAGTAGGGGCTCCAGCCTGTGGTGATGTTATGAAGCTACAAATTAAAGTAAACGAAGAAGGTATTATAGAAGATGCCAAATTTAAAACATTTGGTTGTGGTACAGCCATAGCTTCATCTTCTTTAGTTACTGAAATTTTAAAAGGTAAAACTCTAGAAGAAGCAATGAAAGTAAAAAATACTGATATAGCCGAAGAGCTAGAATTACCACCAGTAAAAATTCATTGTTCAGTATTAGCAGAAGAAGCAGTAAAAGCAGCCATTGCCGATTATAAATCTAAAAGAGCTTAAATAAGTAAATTAATATAAAAAAACAAATAATTAGTTTGTCGCAAAATGCTATTGCCAAAATAAAAGGGTTAATCCTAAGTAGAGATAACCCTCCTAAAGGGCTAAGAGTATCCTTAAAAACGAAAGGTTGTTCGGGGCTTTCATGGAGTTTAGACTTTATAGATGAAGTAAACCCTAAAGACGAACACATGGAAGAAGCAGGGGTTAATATCTATATAGACCCAAAAGCAATCCTGTTTGTGTTAGGAAGCACGATAGATTATGTAAAAAATGATTTAGAAGAAGGGTTTGTTTTTAGTAATCCTAATGAGAAGAGCAAGTGTGGTTGCGGGGAATCCTTCACAGTTTAGTTTTGGTATTTTTGAGTTTCTATGTTGTCGTTTTGCTCCTCGTGTATGTTTAATACACTTCAGAGCAAACCTCCTAATAGAATTCTCAAAAATCCTCAAAACTAGGAAAAATTAAATTTCTCATACTATTGAATTTTTTAAATATAATAATAAATTTTGGCTTTTTGAGTTTCTTATATACTTTCATATTTTAATCAGGAAAAACTTTATGGAGATTGTTTGCAGTAATTGTCAAAAGAATTTTAATACGGTTCAGTCGTTTATATGTCCTTTTTGTGGTTATTTGAATGCTTTATCTCGTATAGATTTTTTTTCTTATCTTGGTTTAGAAAAAAATCTTGATGTTAATCTGGCAGATTTAGAAACTAAGTTTTTAAATCTTATGAGTAAGTATCATCCTGATAATTTTGTTAGTAAATCCTCACAGGAAAAAATTAATGCTCAGGCTCATAGTGTGTATCTTAATAATGCTTACGAAACCCTTAAAGAACCTACACTAAGATTTATTTATTTATATGAACTAGCTAATAGTGAAGAAATTGTTAAAGAAATAGATTCTAATAATCCGGCATTATTTATAGAATTTTTAGAATATTACGAAGAGCTAGAAAATATTAAAGATAATAATAGCTTAAAAGCCTTTCAAACTAAATTACAGCAAATGAAAAATAAAGTTTTACAAGAAAATGCAGTTATGGACTTTACTAATAAAGAATTAGCCTATAACATTTATTTAAAACTTCAATATATTGATAAAATTATTGCCTCTGCAAAGAAAGCAAAAATATAGGAAATTGTTGTGTCTTTAATTCAAATAAACGATGTTGCTTCCACCAAAAAGCAAAAAGAATCAACTAAAGAAGAAGAGGTTGCTATCGGTATAGATTTAGGAACATCTAATTCGGTAATTAGTTATTTTGATGGTGAATCTCTTCAAATAATTGGCGATAGTTTTGGCGATTTAATTCCCTCTGCAGTTTATTATGCCGAAAATAAAGTTTTAGTTGGTAAAAAGGCTTTGGCTGAAATTGGAGCTTTTAAATCTATTAAAAGATTCATGGGGAAATCTACTGCCGATATTAATGAATCTCTTTACGATTATGATAAAGAAAAAAAGACAATTTTCTTTAAAAATCAACAGAGTAATTATGTTTCACTAGAGGAAATATCTGCAGAAATCCTTAAATATCTTAAAAATACTGCCGAAGAACAAATCGGTAAAAAAGTTAGTAGTAGTGTAATTACTGTGCCAGCTTATTTTGATGAAAATCAAAGGATAGCTACTAAAAATGCCGCACAACTAGCCGGTTTAAAAGTTTTAAGATTAATTAATGAACCAACATCAGCAGCCTTAGCCTATGGTTTAGAGGATACTGAAGACGAGAGCTTACAAGGTGTTTACCTAGTTTATGATTTAGGTGGTGGTACTTTTGATATATCGGTTTTGTCTTTACAAAAAGGTGTTTTTAAAGTTCTGGCAACTCTTGGCGATACACTACTTGGAGGTGATGATATTGATAATATTATTATGCAAGAAATTATCAATTCTTTAAATATCTCTATAGCAAATCAAGATAAAGCCTATTTTTTAGAAATTGCCAAAACTGTTAAAGAAAAATTATCTTCTGAAAATATGGTTAATCAAGAAATTATTTATAATGATAAAAAATATAATTTTTATATCAACCGAGAGAATTTCATAGAAAAAATTAAACCACTGGTAGAAAAAACTCTCAATATGTGTGTTGCAGCTACAGAAGATGCAGAGGTTGAAGATATTAAAGGAGTAATTTTAGTAGGAGGAAGTACTAAAATCCCTTATATTCAAAATCGCCTAAAAGACCTATTTAAAGTTGAACCTATTAGTAGTTTAAACCCCGATTTAGTAGTGGCAATGGGGGCAGGATATAAAGCAGCTGAGCTGACAGGTAAAACAAAAAATTCATTGCTACTTGATGTAATTCCGCTATCTTTAGGTATAGAGTTAGCAGGTGGAATTGTAGAGAAAATTATCCATCGTAATACTTTAATTCCTATTACTAAAAAGCAAGAATTTACCACCTATAAAGATAATCAAACAGCCATGAGTATCCATATTTTACAAGGGGAAAGAGAGCTAGTAAAAGATTTAAGAAGTTTAGGGAAGTTTTCGCTTAAAGGAATTCCACCATTGCCAGCAGGGGCAGCCAAAGTTATGGTTTCTTTTAGTATAGATGCCGATGGTCTTTTAAGTGTATGTGCAGTAGAGGAAAAAACAGGAATTTCTCAAAGCATAGAGATTAAACCGGCTTGGGGGTTAGACTTTGAATCTATGCTAAATATGCTTGAAAGCTCAATGGAAAATGCCAGTAGTGATATGCAACAAAGATTATTATTGCAATCTAAAACCGAAGCCGAAAGAGTGGCAGATTCTCTTAAAAGTGCTTTAAGAGATGATGGCGAATTGTTAAGTGAATCGCAAAAACAAGAAATTATCAAGGTTTTAGAAGAACTTTTAACTTCCATGCAGGGTGAAAACCGAGATTTAATTGAGGAAAATGTTGCAAAACTAGATAAAGCAACATCTGAATTTGCTGAATTAAGAATGAATAAAAAAATAAACAAAGCCCTTGCTGGCAAGAGTTTAACTGAAGTTGAAGATAAATTATTGTAATTTTAATGTAATAATTATATTTTTAGTATATTATAATAATGGGTATAATTGGAGAAAATGATGGTAAAAATCACTTTTAAAAAACACGGACAAGATGATATAACTGTAGATGTTGCAGAAGGTACAACCATATTAGAAGCAGCTCATGCTAATAGTGCTGATTTAGAAGGGTCTTGCGAAG
>JAIRQL010000088.1 GCA_031256515.1 Alphaproteobacteria bacterium | reverse complement strand
CTCGGTTACTTTACCTGGTCCTATTGCTCCTATGATTACCGGACCAATTGGCTACGAATTATTTGCTACTAAAGGATTTATCTTAGGTTTATTAGTATTAACCCTTATCCCTTTTTTATTATTTGTTATTGTATGGATACTATATAAAAACCATGCAGAAAATCAAAAAGTTAAAACTATTGCTAATTATCTTAGTCCAGCAATAATTGCTTTATTATTATCTGTTTGTTTTAGCCTTTTCTTTAGTGTTAGAGAATATAGCACTAACACTAACCGCTATGATATATATTTCATAATTGTATTTGTTATATCTTCTATCATCTTAATAAAAACTAAAATCCACCCCATATTACTAATTATTGCTAGTGGACTTATAGGATATTTTATCATTTGACTTTTAAAGTAAAAACTTAATAACTATGTGTTTGCTTAGTTTTAGAGGTATTCTAATGTTTTGCTTTAAAAGTGCTAAGTTTAAAATTGAAAATTATAAAGAATTAGCAAATATCTTTGGATTTTTACTAGCAATAAAATTAAGATCTTTTTCTTGAGCTAAAACTGTTAGAGTTATTTGTTCTTCACTAACAATTTTTTCTAAAATAGTGGTGTTATTATACAAATAAACTAATAATTCATTATCTAAGTAAGAAATCTCTAAAGTGATTTTAAATTTATCTTGGTTTATAGAGGTAAATATCTTTTGTTTTAATGAATCTAAATTAAAACCACTAATTGCTGAAACTAAAACTGCCCTATTGTTTTGTTCTACTAAATTAGTAAAAAACTCTTTTTTTTCATCATCTAAAATATCAAATTTATTATAAACTTCTATAACTTTTTGCTGATAAATATCCTCAGTAATACCAATTTCAGCTAAAACTGTTTTTACAGAAGAGATTTGATCTTCATAGTTTTTTTGATTACTATCAATCACATGGAGAATTAAATCCGCCTCAATAATTCCATCTAGTGTAGAATGAAATGCTTCTACTAATTGATGAGGAAGATCTGAAATAAAACCAACAGTATCCGATAAAATAGATTTTTGTTTATAAGGCAACATTAAAACACGGCTTGTGGTATCAAGGGTAGCAAAAAGTAAATCTTGCGATAACACTTCTTCATTTGTTAAATTATTAAAAAGTGTAGATTTACCAGAATTTGTATATCCTACAAGGGCTATAGTTTTAATATTAAACTTTTTTCTTGAATGAGTTTGAATACTACGATTTTGTCGCAATTTAGCTAGCTTTTCTTTAAGGAACTCAATTTTATCAGCAATCATACGGCGATCTAATTCTTTTTGAGTTTCTCCTGGACCACCAACAGTATCGCTACCACCTCTTTGTCTTTCAAGATGCGACCAAGCCTTAACAAGACGAGATTTTTGATAATAAAGTGCTGCTAGATTTGCTTGCAACTTCCCCTCGCTACTACTAGCACGGAGAGCAAAAATATTAATAATTAAAGCACTTCTATCAAGTACTTTAACTTTAAGATGGTTTTCTAAATTTCTTTGCTGAATAGCACTAAGAGGATGATTGATAATTAAAGCATCTACAGAATTACTTTTTAAAGTGGCAGATAAATTCTCAAGTACACCTTTATTAATCAAAGTAGCTGGATTAATTTCGCTTAGATTATACATATCAAAGCCCACCACTACTAAATTTAAGGCTTCTGCCAAATTAATAGTTTCTTGAAGTTTGTAGTTATAGTCAACAATGTTTTTTTTATTTTTAATACAAATTTGAACTACAAAACAGTTATTCAATAATACCTACCTTTTAGTTTGTTGGTAAAGGTTTATTTCCATCAACATTTATTTCTTCGTCTTCATAAGTAAATATAAAGTGAGAATTTGGCATAATTGTAGAAATACAATGTTTGTAAACTAATTGCAAATGAGAATCTCTTCTTAATAAAATTGCAAAGCTATCAAACGCTGTTATTAATCCTTGCAATTTAATACCACTTGATAAAAAAATTGTTATAGGAACTTTGTTTTTTCTAATTGAATTTAAAAAAGCATCTTGGCAGGTTTGTTTCATTTATAAAATCTCTTCTTTTACAGTTATTAAAATAATCTTATTATAAAAAAAATAAAAATACAATCAAAATGTTTGTAAATTAAGAATGATCTATATTTTGTAAGAAATCTTCTTCCATAGTAGTAATATATTTTCGTGATACCACAATTATTAATTGATAATGAGCTTTAATTATAGTGGAATCCTCAATATAAATTACATTACCTTGTTCATCTATTACCATAGAAATCATAAGTTTCCCTGCAATTTCAACCTCAGAAACTTTTTTACCAATAATTTTAGAGTTTTCACTAACCATAATTTCTATAGCTTCTACCTTTTTATTTAAAGAGTAGGTATTCATGATAACCCCTCTTCTTACATAAGATAAAATTGAAGACATCATAAAATAGCTTGGGGTAATAGTATGATGAACCTGATGGGATAAAAGAAAATTCTCAAAGAAATTTGTATTTAAATAGCAAAACAAATTAGTAAAATCTTGATATTTTAAAGTTAAAGCCTGTAAAATTGTTTCATTATCATCTTTATTAATAATTATAATAATATCATTGTTTGATTTTATGTAATTATTACGGTAATCATCTTTGGTAATACTATCTTCTATAAGCTGGATTCCATATTTTTCTAAATCCATAGCTAACAATACATTCTCAGATTCATTTTTAGAATTAGTAATAACTTTAATTCTATAATAAAATTTTGCCAAATTAATAGCTAAAATTTTAATAAAAGGATGATCTCCCGAAATTATAATATTAGGTGATTGGCTTGCTAAAAACTTATTTGATAATTGCTCTATATCAAAAAACAAGGCATAAATATTTTTAATATATTTTTCTTCAACAATTAAAAAAACTATATCACCCTCTTTGATAATATCACTATCAACCGCTATATTAAAATTGCTATTTCTTTGCAATCCAACAATTCTAAAATGAATTTTCTCTCTTAAAGATTCATAAATACTTGAAACAGTTTTATTAACCGCCATACTATCTTCATTACAAACAATAGAAAACATTTTAATCCCCTCATTAAAGAAGGTTAAAACATTAGATATATTAAGATAGTTATATTTTATTTGTTCAACTATAGATTTAATCATAGAGTTATCAATAGATATTATCTCGTCTATTGGGATAATTCCATCTCTAAACAAATCTTTATAATCTTCGCTTTGATATTTAGAATCCTTAAGAACACAAAGATTATACTTAGCTCCAAAATGTTTTGCTAACTGTGTTGCTAAAATATTTATTTCATCGTTATCAGTTGCTGCAATAAAAATATCTGCCTCTTTTATATTAGCTAAATAAAAAGTGTCTATATCGGTAATATCACCAATAATGCCAGCAACTTCTTCATTATCGCTCATGGTTTTAATTTTTTGAGAATCTTTATCAATAATGGTAATATCAAAATTTTCTTCTAAAAGATACTTAACAATATAGCTTCCACTATCTCCAAGACCTGCAACTACTACTTTCATTATTATATATCCTTTTATTTGTTAATTTTGATTAGCAAAGCATTCATTGATTAAATCTTTAACCTCGTTAATATCTTCAGATATATTAATTCTTGCTCTTAAATTTGCAGAATTTTTCAATCCACGAGTATAATTACTAAGGTGTTTTCTCGCAATTTTTATCCCATGCTCTTCACCATGATAATCTAAAATTAAATCATAATGCTTTAAAGTGGCATTGAGTTTTTCATGCAACGATGGC
>JAIRQL010000049.1 GCA_031256515.1 Alphaproteobacteria bacterium | reverse complement strand
TACACCTGCAACGGATATACCACCACCTGCACCACCATAAACGATAATACACCTATATACCTTATGCTCTTGGTTAGTGTTTGTAACAATGTTTATTCCTCAATAGTTAAAATTGAATTCTTATCCATGCAAACCAGATATTTCCTAAGTTATGTGCTATAACTGGAATATAGGTTAGCTGTAAAGTTAAAGCCTTATACCCTACAGAGGCTAAAGGTAATAAAACTGGAGATACCATATAATCCCAGTTTTCTCTACTAGTTATACCAACTGTATAGCCAAGACCTGCATGAAAATTTTTATTACTAAGTGGGCGAAGAGTTTTTTCCCAACCATAACCAAATATTGGTTGCCAATTATTATGGGAATCTTTAAAAGCCATCCCATATATACCATTCCAATTACTACCATCGTTCCAATAAGATTTCCCAAATCCTGCTCCCCATGGCTTTTCGTTGTAATAATCTATTAAATTTTGATCGTAGGTAAAGCGAGAGTGCCAAGTTTTTACTGGAAGGTAAAAATCATATTGGGAAGAGTGAATAGTTTTCGTGATATTATTTTTAATATAAACAAAAAAATTACTAAAAAAGTTTGCTTGTAATGAAATAACTCCACTTAAAAGCAAAACAACTGTTATAACGATTAATTTTAGAGTTTTCATTTTATTTGCCTACTTTTTTTTATTTTTTTGTTAATATTTAATTTTAAATATTATTTTTTTCAGTGGGGCTTTTTTATCTCCCACCAATATATTTGGCATATGAGCATCTTCAGGATAAGCCACAATAAACATATTTGGTTTTAAGACAATCGGGTTTCTCATATCTCCATGATAGGTTATAAGATCTTTTTCTTCATTATAATCTTTATTTATTTTAAGTTCACTAATATTTTCATAACCGAATAGTTCTTCACCCTCTAGTACATAATGAATATCTATATATTTTTTATGAGATTCCCAAAAACCCTCTTCCATATTTTTAGTAGTAAGATTAGATAACATAAAAAAGTTATCATCATCTATAACAGTTTTACCTTCTTCTATTTTAGAAAAATCTGTTATTTCTATAAAATCTAAGATTTTTTGGATTTTAGCATCGTTATATAATTTTTTATTTTTTAAGTAATCTATTATCATAATAACCTCTTATTTTTTATTAAAAACTAATCTTGGAATAATGGTAACATAAATAATTCTTGTAATAGCAGTACTAACTGCTCCTTGCACTCCTATATCTAATAAAAAAGCAAACATAGAAATTTCTACCATACTAGCAACAACACTAGCCGTTCGTGAACTAAATAATTTAGTATAACCTTTTGAAACCAGTCTTTTTACTACAATTGTGTTTACAATAATAGCAATACTAGATATTAGTATAGAAAAATACTGTACATATTTTGAGTAGAATAAAAAATCCCAGTGAGGAAATAAAAATTGCCATGTAATTACTAAAGATAGCAATGGGAATGTTAAATTATATTGAGTATTTCCTTTATCTAAAAAAGTATATAAACAAATAAAAGCTAGCTCAGATACTAGTATTTTTATAATAGGAATTTCTAAGTTAAAAACAAATATGCTAGGTAAATAAGATTCTAGCATAGGAGAATAAACTATATTACCTAAAATAAAAAAACAGAAATTAATAAATAAAAGAAAATAATACATTACATTCCGCTTACTATAAATATAAAGGACTTTTGCCTAAAATGATACTGAGAACACTAATAAATAAAGCTACCATAACTACAGCATCTATTCTATCTAAAATTCCTCCATGTCCTGGAATTAAATTAGAAGTATCTTTAATTTTTAGGTATCTTTTAAATGAAGATTCTAACATATCACCAAAATGAGCAAAGAATGCCATAAAAAATCCAATTCCCATAATTAGCAATTCATTTTTACTTCCTGTTGCCATAGCAAAGAAATACGATAATATAGTAGTAGATAAAGCTGCTGCAATGAACCCCGACCATGTTTTACCAGGACTAATTTTAGGAGCAATTTTTTTTCCTTTAATAATTGAGCCAAAAATATAAGCAAATACATCATTGCAAACAGTAGCTAAAAATACCCATATTAAGGTTAATCCTGTAGTATCGGTATTGGTTAGATAAGAAAGCCCAGAGAATGCTAAGGATAAATAAATAGTTCCCCAAAAAAACCAATTTGGTCTTTTTACATATTCTGGAATTACTGGAGTTTTTTCTGATCTTGCTCTAATTTTACTTAAAACATAGGCTAAGTAAGCTCCTACTAAAATTATAATTAAACCTACTTCTATTTTTTGCATAAAAAATGTATAAACCGCGTGACGGGCAATGAACCACTACTCCGTCCCCCTGTGTTCAAAAAAATCTTTGCAATAGGGCGTTTTTTTGCTTGACAAGATATTTTATATGTCATAAACTATGGAACAACATCAAGGAAGCAAAGGATTTTATATGAAAACTTTTATGGCGAACGCCGAAAATATCGAAAGGAAATGGTACGTCGTTGACGCCTCGGGAATGTCGCTCGGGCGCGTGGCAAACCAAGCCGCATCGGTTTTGCGCGGCAAGAACAAGCCGACGTTCAC
>JAIRQL010000010.1 GCA_031256515.1 Alphaproteobacteria bacterium | reverse complement strand
GGATAAAGGAGATGGAGATATGCAATGAATCGCCAATTGAATTTCCTAAGGCAAGTCGTAGGCTTGCTAATAATACATCTATTTTAGCTTTACTTTTTAAGATTAAGAAATTCTTTATGGCTAAATATGAAACTTGAACTACTCCACTCTTTGCTTTGGCTTAGCTTTGGGTGATTAAAAAAGATAACCGCAAAATTTAAATTATAAAATTATGATTAATTTAGAATTATTACGGTTGCAGATTTAAATTATAGATAATTATTTACTTTATACGGCTTAAATATTCATGAGCATTAAGAGCAGCGATACAACCGCTACCTGCTGAGGTTATGGCTTGACGATAGATTTTATCTTGCACATCGCCTGCAGCATAAATACCCTCTAAATGAGTTCCGTTTTTTAAGGCTTTAGTATTATTGGTAATTAGGTAGCCATCTTCGTCGGTATCTAAGGAGGTTCCTAGAAATTTGGTATTTGGAGTATGTCCGATGGCAACAAAAAGTCCATCTACATTTAATGTAGATGTTTGTGAAGTTTTATTGTTTTTAATAAGTAAACTATTAACTGCTGGGCTAGGATTTTTAGCTCCAAGAACTTCTATTACCTCAGAATCCCAAAGGATTTCTACATTGGCTAAAGAAAATATTCTTTTTTGCATAATTTCTTCGCCTCGTAAGGAATTTCTTCTATGGATTAAATAAACTTTTTTAGCGAGGTTAGATAAGTATAGAACATCGGCAAGGGCAGTATTACCACCGCCAACTACAGCTACTACTTGATTTTTAAAGAAAAAACCATCACAAGTAGCACAGGCAGATACTCCAAACCCTTTAAATTCTTGCTCTCCTTGTACTCCTAAATATTTAGCAGAGCTACCAGTAGCAATAATTACACTATTTGTTGTATATGAACTAACTTCACCATTTAGAGTATAAGGCTTTTTAGAGAAATCTACAGATTTGATAGTATCAAAGATAATTTCTACACCTAAATCTCGGGCTTGGTTTTCCATATTTTGCATAAGATCAACCCCACCGATAGATTTAAAGCCTGGAAAGTTCTCAATTTCGGTAGTTTGAGTAAGTTGACCGCCTGGTTCCATTCCTTGAATAATAATAGGATTTAAACCGCTTCTTTTAGCATAAATGCCGGCGGTATATCCTGCTGGACCTGAGCCAATTATTATAATATCTTTAATGTTAGTCATGTACTCACCTAAAAATTGTTATTCTTACTTTTGTTTAGTATACTATATAAATGATATTAATGTAAGAATTTTTATAGCTATTTATGATTATATTATTGTTAAAAACTATGTATGTGGTAAAATTATATATTAGTATGTAAAGAAGGATAGGCAATGGTGAAAAAGCTCTTTAAACTTGATGATATTGATATTAGAATCCTTAAAGTTATCCAAAACGATGGTAGGATTTCTAACATTGACCTCTCAGAAAAAGTAGGTATTTCACCCTCTCCTTGTTTAAGAAGATTAAGAACCCTTAAAGAACAGGGGATTATTAAATCTTACTATACAGAAATAGACGAACAGTTTTTTGGTTATAACACTACGGTTTTTGCCTCGGTAGTTATTGCTTATAATAATGAAGCTGAAAAAGAGCAATTTGAAGAAGAGCTAGCAAAACTTTCGGCAGTTAGAGAAATTTATGCCTTAGGAAGCGAAACAGAGTATCTTATAAAAATTATCGCTAAAGATTGGTATGACTATAAACATATTGTAAATACCAAACTTGCGAAAGTGCCTTTTATTAAAAAAATTCGTACTACTACTATATTAAGAACCATAAAAAAAGAGTATGGCTTTGATATGCAAGAAGAAGATTCTAATTAATTTACTTTAAGGTAAAAACTACCCGAACTTGTAGCCAAGTGGGTTGCGAAATTTCTTTTTTAATTTGCCAATGTTTAGCAGTGTTTAAAACTTCATTATCTAAAGCATCATATCCAGAAGATTTATAAATTACAATCTTTTGGATTTGTTTATCTTGAAATGTTAATAATCTAACAATTACCTCGCCTTGTTGATTTTTAGCAATGGCAGATTTCGGATAAGCAGGTGGTTTTGTTAATAGTAAACTTTGGTCGTTAATTACATTAGAATAACTTTCGCTATTTGCTTCAGTATTTGTTGTAGAGTCTTTAATTGTACCACTGTTATTACTTAACTTAGGAGGGGAGTTTTTATGTAGAGGTGTAGCAAAAACTACATTTATACTTAGGGAATCTTTCTGTTTAAAGTTAATTATGCCATACAAGCAAAGTATTAGTAAAATTACAATATGTAGTAAAAAAGAGAGGGTAAATCCATTAAGGTTTTTAAATTTAAAGCTCATTGGTAGAGTAAGACAAAGCACAAAAAATAACAGCTTGAGCGATGGAAATATCTTGATTTTTAACTAGTAGCGAGTTTTCTTTAAACTTAAGAATTAGCTCTTTATATTTTTCATAGGTTTCAAGATTTGGATAAGATTGATACTCAATATCAACCTCAAAAAACTTAGCTGTAGTTTTAGCGGTAGTAGGTTTTAACAATACATGGTTTTTATCAGAAAAAGCTAGAAAAAAGCTCACAATGCTCCACTTAGCACAATTAGAGTTTGTGATAGAGTTTTTGGTTTTAGTTAAAGTGTAGGTAAATTCAGCAAAGTATTTTTTATAGTCTTCATGTAAAAATTTATACAAAACCTCAAGAAAGTCTTTATGGGTGCTTTTAGAACCTAGATAGTTTCTAATGGCGAATTTTTCAAACATACTAATGGTAGTACTGTACGATACTGTTTTTAATATATCTGCTATAATTTCTTCGGTATTATTTTCGGCAATAAGTGCTTGCATTCTTGGTTGCGACAAGGTTGTTTTAAAGATATTATCTATCCTTGTGGAATCGTGCTTTTTACTTAACTTAAGCCAATTTGCATCCTCAAAAGCCTTAGGAAATAAGATTAAAAATTTATGTTCTACTTGCTTAGTTAATGTAATAAAGTTCATCTACACCTGCCGATTTAATATGGTATCTTTTTCAGCTTCTGATAAATTATTATTTTGCTTTAAGTAATCAATAAAGCTAAAGCCATCGTTATTAGTGCTTTTAAGGTTATGAGTTTTATCAATTAAATACTTAATAACCGTTGGATTAGGATTTAAAAAAGCTGCTGCCATTAGTGGGGTATTGCCGTCTTTATCACGAGTTTTTTCTAAGGAAAGCCCC
>JAIRQL010000081.1 GCA_031256515.1 Alphaproteobacteria bacterium | reverse complement strand
CGACACTCCTTTGCTCTTAATATAAAGCTCAAGCTATTATATATTTATTATTTTATAGTATCTTGGGTTTTTATTTTATCGCAAAGTCGCTTATGTATTATGTATACACGACACTCCTTTGCTCTTAATATAAAGCTCAAGCTATTATATATTTATTATTTTATAGTATCTTGGGTTTTTATTTTATTGCAAAGTCGCTTATGTATTATATATACACAGGTGCTACTTGCTTTTAATATAAAGACTGAGCTGTTATATGTTTATTATGCATAATTATGCATATAATGTTTCACGTGAAACATTATTATAATTAAATTAAAAATTAAATGAAAGAAGAAGAAAATAACAATAATCAAGTTTTTGCCTTAGGGTGTCGCCTTAATGCCTTTGAAGCCGAACTTATTAAAGAACAAGCAAAAAAAGCTGGGGTATCTAATACAATTTTTGTAAATTCTTGCACTGTAACATCTGAGGCTCATAAACAGTCTATGCAGTTGGTAAGAAAACTAAAAAGAGAAAATCCTAATGCTAATATTGTGGTAACCGGTTGTGGGGCAGAGATTGACCCTAACTCTTTTGCGAACATGAAAGAGGTTAGTAAAGTAATTGGTAATAAAGATAAATTCTCACTTAATGCCTTAAAATCAGAAGAAAAAATTATTTTAGGCGACTTAAACAGTGAAGAAGATTTTACTATTCCGCAGATACAAGGTTTTGAAAACAGAACACGAGCTTTTATTCAAATTCAGCAAGGGTGTGATCATCGTTGTACTTTTTGTATTATTGCAACGGCTCGGGGAAAATCTAAATCTTTACCACAAGACACTATCATCCAACAAATTAAACAAGCTGTAGATTTCGGACATAAAGAGGTTGTTTTAACTGGGGTTGATATTTCTTCTTGGAATCGTGATGCTTTAGTAAATTCACCCTCAAGAATAGGTTTTTTATGTAAAGAAATTTTAAAAGAAGTTCCTAATTTGCCAAGATTACGGCTTAGTTCCCTTGATCCTGCTGTTGTTGATAGTGATATTTTAGATTTACTAAAGCATGAAAGCCGTTTTATGCCTCATATTCATTTAAGTTTGCAAGCAATGAATAATAGTGTTTTAAAAAATATGGGAAGGCGACATAGCCGAGAAAATGCCATTGCTTGGATAAACGATTTAAGAACTGCTAATAAAAATGTAGCCATTGGGGCAGATATGATTTGTGGTTTCCCAAGAGAAACTGACGAGCAATTTGAAGATACTTATAGTACAATTAAAGATTTAAAAATTCCTTTTTTACATGTTTTTCCATATTCAACCCGTAAAAATACTATTGCCGAAAAAATGAAAGAAATCCCTATGGATATTAGAAAAAAACGAGCAAAAATATTAAGTGGTTTAGCCGAACAAATTAAGGTAGATTTCTTTAAAGCAAAATTAAATACTGTTGAAGAAGTCCTTTGTGAATCAAATAATATGGGCTACACCAAAGATTACTCTTTAGTTAAAATACTTGGCAATGCTCCACAAAAAGAAATAATTAATGTAGAAATAGTAGATTATAATCAGAGGCAGTTAATAGCTAAAGTTGTAGATAATGGAAAATAATATTTTAATTCTTGTGGCATGCCACAATCAGCAAAAAATTTTAGAAACCGATTCTATTAAAGCTATCTTGGTAGGAGCTGAGAATTCTAAGCTAGATATTTACTCATATAAAGACAATATATATGATAATATTTCTGTAAAAAATCCAGATTTTAACGAACTTACCGCCCAATATTGGGCTTGGAAAAATATGGATAAAGCAATTACTCATGTGGGATTTTTCCATTACCGCAGGTATTTATCTTTAAAAAGAACTATTTTTCCTAAAAAACTTTTACCTAATTTCCCTAAATTAATGAGTTGTATTTTTGGTTTTACTGATAAAAATCTTAAGCAACTAATTACAGATTTTGATATTGTTTTACCACAAAAAACTGATAATCTTTTGTATATTAATAAATCGGTTAAAAGGGTTAGCTTAAAAGAACATTTTAATCATCACCATTCTTCCAATGTGGTGAATGAGGTAGAAAACATAATACTAGAAAAGTTTCCGCAATATCAAGAAGCCCTATATTTTTCTTATAACGAGAAAAAATCTTATTATAAAAATATCTTTATTATGAATAGAGCTTATTTTAACGATTATATGAATTTTATGTTTAGTATATTATTTGAATTTGAAGCTAAAAATCTTGATAATAAAATTACTTCTCAAAAAAGAATCAATGGCTTTATTGCCGAAAGATTACTAAATATTTATATAAATCACTTAGTTTTAAGTAGAAAAAATCCTAGAATTGCCAAATTTTCACTTTTAAGAGTGTGGCATATAAATATTTTTACTTCCCAATATTTTACTAAACAATGGGGGAAGTTAAAAAGAAGAGTTAATGCCGATTATATAAAATTTATTTTTTCTAAGTTAATAAAAAGAGGTTAAAACATGTTTGGCTTTTTTGAAAAAAAGAAAATTCTTGATGAAAATCTTTTATTGCAAATAGAAGAAGAACTTATTGTAGCAGATTTAGGGGTAGAAATTACTCAAAGTATTCTATCAACTTTAAAGAAAACTAAAGGTAATACCGAAATAAGTATAGAAGAGCTTAAAGAAACAGTTGCCAATATCTTATATGAAAATGTGGCGAGTTTTTATAAAAATGATAGTATTTTTATTAATAGTAGCCCTTTTATTATACTGGTTTCGGGAACCAATGGTAGCGGTAAAACAACTTCTATTGCTAAATTAACGAAATACTATAAAGATTTAGGTTTTAAGGTTCTGCTTTCTCCTTGTGATACCTTTAGAGCAGGGGCAACTAGACAGTTAAAGCTATGGAGTGAGAAAATCGGGGTAGATATTTTTTTAGATGAAAATATTAAAGACCCAGCCGCCGTTGCTTACAAATCGGTAGATTTAGCCCTAAAGGGTGAGTATGATATTTTAATTATAGATACAGCCGGTCGGTTAGATACTAATAGTAATTTAATGAACGAGCTAATAAAAATTGAAAATACTATTAAAAAACTTGCTCCCTCTTCACCTAATCAAAGTATTTTGGTGCTAGATGGCACAATCGGGCAAACTGCCTTACAACAAGCAAAAAGTTTTGCTAAGGCAATTAATATTAGCGGATTAATTATGACTAAAATAGATTCCCAAGCTCGTGGTGGGATTTTAATTAATATCACTAAAACACTTGGTGTGCCAGTATATTTTTTAGGAGTTGGTGAAAAAGAAGGCGATTTAAAAGAATTTAAATTACAAGAATATATTAAGAAATTACTGGGTTAGCTATGTCTTTAATGCAAATAAGCAATATTTATAAATCTTTTAGCGGAGAAACATTATTTAAAGATATAAGTTTTAATATTAATGAAAAAGATAAAATCGGTTTAATAGGGATTAACGGAGCAGGGAAATCTACCTTAATTAAGATTCTATTAGGGCAAGAAGAGCCAGATATTAATCCCATTACCCATAAATTAGGTACAATCACTAAGGCGAGTGATTTAAAAGTTGGGTATTTATCGCAACATTCTGACCTTAATCCTAATAATAATGTGTTAGAAGAACTACTAGATACCTTTGGTACACTGAGAAGTGATTATAATCGTATTGCCGAGCTTACTAAAATCCTTATGAGTGATGATAACGAAAATCTCCATCATGAATTAGCAGACTTAATCTCTTCTTACGAGGAAAAAGGTGGCTACACCACTGAGTATAAAATTAAAAAAGTTTTAAACGATTTAGAGTTTGAAGAGAATCTTTGGGAAAATAAAATTGCTACTTTATCGGGAGGTCAGCAAACAAAAATTTCTTTGTGTAAAATTTTGTTAGATGAACCAACCCTTTTAATCTTAGATGAGCCAACTAATCATCTAGATTTAGAAGCTATTGAGTGGTTAGAATCTTTTTTAAAAAACTATAAACAGTCTTTTTTATTAATATCTCATGATAAGTATTTTTTAGACAATACAGTTAATAGAATCTTTGAGATTGAAGCAAAATATTTAAAAATTTATAAAGGAAATTATACAGATTTTACTATCCAAAAAGAAATTTTCCTCAGCGGAGCATTAAAGTCTTTTGAACAAGAACAAGAAAAAATTAAAAAATTAGAAGAATTTGTGGCGAAATATAAAGCAGGGCAAAAATCTAAGCAAGCACGGGGACGGCAAAAGTTTTTAGATAGAATGGATAGGGCAGAGAATCCAACCACTAACATTAAAACTATGAGTATTCAGTTTAAAATAGATACTCCAAGTACTAAAAAAGTTTTAGAAATTAAAGATTTAACTAAATCTTTTAGTAATAATCTGTTGTTTCAAAATTTTAATCTTTCCTTAGAAAAAGGTGAGAGGGTAGCTTTAATTGGGAGAAATGGGGTTGGGAAATCTACAATTTTAAAAATTATCAATAATTTAGAAAATTATGATAGTGGGGTGGTGGAATTTGGTGAAAAATTAAAAATCGGCTATTACGATCAGCACCATCAAGGACTATATTTAAAAAATACAGTTTTGGAAGAAATTATTAGTAATTTTGATATAAAAGAAGAAGAGGCAAGGGGCTATTTAGGACAATTCCTTTTTTCGCAAGATGATGTTTTTAAACAAATACAGTCTTTAAGTGGAGGTGAAAGAGCTAGAGTGTCTTTACTGAAATTAATTTTATCTAAGCCTAATTTTTTAATCCTAGATGAGCCTACTAACCACTTAGATATTTACTCTCGTGAAATTTTAGAAAGTGCCTTTGATAGTTTTGAGGGAACTATGCTTGTGGTTTCGCACGATCGGCATTTTTTAAATACCATTGTAGATAAACTATGTATTATTGATAAAACTAAGACCTTTTATTTTGATGGTAGTTATGATGAATATGTGGAACAAAGAGATGTTAATATTGTAAAGCCTGCTATTAAAAAAGTAGTAAATATTAGTGATGATAAAAAAGTAAAAGAAGAAATATCAGCTTTACAAAAAGAAAATATGAGCTTAGAAAAAAAGTTAAAAAAACTAGATAGTGAAGAAAAGCAATTACAAGCTAAGCTAGAAAAAGCAGGGGTTAGTAATAACCTAGAAGAGCTAATTTCTTTGCAAACTAAAATAGAAGATATTAACGAGCAAATGCTCCAAATAATTGAAAATATAGATAACAATGAGAAGAGGATTGTTGAGATAAATAGTTAATTATAATATACACAAAATATTGTTATTTTAATATTCTTTACTTAATTGTTGTTCTATTAGGCACTATATGAAAAAAAAGAAAATCAATTAAAAATATTTTTAAGAATGTCAGTTATCATTTTCTTCGGCTTGACTATAAAAAACATAATAATAGATACTATTCCAAATATAAGATAAGGAGATATAATAATATTATCTGCAATAGAGATGATAATCTTATTAGTAAAGAAATATATAATAAGTAAGTATAATAAAACTAAAGTGGAAATAATTCTCCAAATACCCCTGTATGATGCTATGTTAATAAAAATAAAATTTAAAATTTTTACAAGTTTTACAAATTGTGTGCTTTTATTTTTATAATTATTAGGAGATATATATTTAGGTTTTTTAATATCTAAATCACGACCAGATATAAAAGATACCATAAGGATAAAAATCCAAAATATAGCAGAAGGAGATAATATTATAAAAGAGTTAGGTATAAGTGGTTCTAAAAAATTACTGCAAATATTACCAAATAATACAATGATATTGCAAGAAGTTGTTTCATTCATATTATTTTTAATTATAATGGAAATAATTTTGGGAATATTTTTTATAGCTAAATATACAATGAAAAGTAGGAAAACTAATTTCCAAAAAAACATAAACAATTCACTTTTATCTTTTATCTTACTTTTAAAAACAAGGCTTAATGTATGAATTACAACATTAAGGAATGTATCATTAGCATTTTCTTTTGATACTTTTGTTGCCTTAGTAGTAGTATATTTTTTGTTATATGGGTAATTATGTGTTTCTTTTAAAGGTTTTGAGGTAGGGTTTTGAGGTTTTTTCTTATAACTTGGCTTCATAATGAACTCTTTAAGAATTTTTATTCAACAAATAAATTTTTAAATTCTTCTTTAATATCTTCATCTTTCAAATAAAACAATACATTATCATATTCTTTTAATTTCTGCCAAGCTCCATATATTGAATGACTTAAATGTACTAATTTATCAGCTTTCCAATCTCCAATCAAATTATAAATTTCTTCAACATAATAATTTATATCTTCTTGTAAGTCTGTATCTAAATCCTCACATTCTTCTTGACTTAAGCATTCTTTAATATCATTAGTTTTTTTATTATTTTGTATGGAATCGTATATTTCTTTACATACAGGACCATTAGGTAAAGCTAAAAAGTTATCTCTATTTCCAAATAGAGGTACATTTTTTTCATATAAACACATAGCATAAGTATAATATACTAGCTTTTGTAATTTTTTATGTTTCAGTAGCTTCTTTTCATTTTTAAATTTTGTAATAAAAGTATTAGCTACATCTATAGCTGTAATAAATTCTCTTGCCATATTATTATTTTAATTCTTAATATATTTTTTATATTTAATATTATTTAATTTTTTTTTGGAAACTTCTAAAAAACTCACATTATATATATTATTTTATCTCAACAATATAGTAAATAAGGAAAAAGAAATTATATTAGCATAAAATTGCTAGATTCTAAAATATAATTTTAGTGATTCTTATATTTCTTTTTCTAAAAGGTCCAGTAAAATTTTGTAAAACATTCTAGCATTTTAGAAGAAATACTTATATTGTGAGCTTTCTATTAAATTTAATATATTATACATAAAAAGAATAGTTGTATCAAGCATATTCTATATATTTAAACAATGAGAAGAGGATTGTTGAGATAAGCGATTAATTATAATATATATTTATAATATAATTCTATAAAGAATATTTATAGTTTTTTATAGGTATTTTTTCTGTGGTCTATGTCTATAACTATTATAGATATATTGCCATTTTCTAGTATTTTACATATTGTTCTATAGTTGCTAATTCTATAACGGTAGTGTTTTCATATCCTATAATTTAGGTATTATTGATTTCTTTTAATTTATATCTATATTGTAATTTGCATACATAATTATGTATAACGAACATTAAGGAACAAAGAGGAATTTTTTATAGTTATAACTTTCAGCAAATGTAGGGTTTTTTCTAAATATATTGTATTTAAGACCAATATTTATAGAATGAAAACGGGTATCTTTAACAGTTAAAGATGAGCGGGAGCTAGTATTTTTTGCTGAACCTATCAGATTAAAATTGGTATAATTTAAAGTAATATCTAAATTTTTATTTAAAGAGTAATAAGCTCCAGCTTTATATTGATAAGCAGAATAAGTAATACTTTGCTTAGCAATAAACTCATTATCTCCTATACTTGCCATACCATAGCCTAAGCCTACTCCAGAAAATATAGTAAGCTCTTTATCAATTGGTAATTCGTATAAAAAGTTTATAAAACTTAAAGAGTTGTTAGCACTTAAAGAAGTATTAGTACTAGTAAAAAGCTCTTTACCTACCTCTGGTGCAAAAGATATATTGCTACCAAAAATACTATTATAACTGTTAGAAGTTGCACTATCCATAAATTTATAGCCAATTTCAAAATCTTCTATTTTATTGTTATCTACTGTATAATTATTACTTACTGTAATTTTTTTAGTCATATAAGCAATATCTATAATTTCTTCTAAATCTAAATGAGGACATTGTTGACAAAACATAGAAGTAAGCTGTACTTTATTAGAAAAATTTGGAAAAATTTTTTGTTGATAGTTAGTATCTATCTTTAGGGTATCAGCTTGATTTAAACTCTCACCTGTAAAAATATAGAATTCAGCATAAGGTTCACTTATAAGTAAAATAAAAAATATTATTGTAAATATTATGAATCTAAGCATAAATTACTCTATAAAATCATTACAAGTATTATAATATCACAATGAGGTATATAAGGCAACAGTTCTATACATTTTGATACTTTGTTATATGGTAATATCAAAAATTATATTTTAATGTAGCTGATATAGAGTTTATAAAAGTGGTATTAGGATAATATAATCCTAAATAGGTAATAGAAAACCCATAATTTTCTTTAATTTTATAAGAGGCTTCCAAGCTAAAGGTTGTTCCTAAGTTAGAATAACTATTTTTACCGAAACTAAGATAATCCTCACTTAACTCAAAAGGTTTAGCTACGGTATTATCAGAAGAATAATTTAAGTATGAAAGATAAAGGGAGCTTTGCAATAGTAATTTTTGCTTAAGGATAAACATGGTAGCTAAGCCTAAATTAAAATCATTGACTAAAGCCTTATTGCCTTTATTTTCATATAATAATCCTGTGCCTTTTTCAATTCCCCTATTAAGTGATAAGTACGATATATTATAATAAACACTAGGAATTAGCTGAACTTGATTAATAAAATAATTTTTATAAAGTTTTACTTTACCATTAAAATTATTGGCAATAGTTGAGGAAATGGCTTTATCGTTATTAAAATTACTTTTAGTTTTGTTATACTTATTAAGCCCTGTAGCAAAAGTTAAATCTATAAGATTTTCTTTAAAAGATAGTGTATAGGTAGAGATCCACAGCCCTCCAACACTATCTACATCATATAAATTATTTACAATTTTAGATTTACTAAGAGCTAATCCCATTTGGAAGTTATCTTTAAGTTTTTGCTGATAATAAATATTATTGCCTTTAGTTGTTGTACTATTATTAAAAATATTATCGTTAATTTTTCCATTATTTGAATTAATTGTTAAATTTGTACCATTAGGTGAGTTTAAAATAATTTTGTTATTAAGATAGTTTTGAAGTAATAAAACATCATTAGATAAAGGACTAAGGCTTAAAACGGCAGAATTAGTAGGGTTATTATCAAGGGCATTTTTAAGATTATTAATATTTTCATAAGGAGAATCCTTTTCTAAATATTTAGAGATATAGTTAATAAAAGAATCTTCTTGGCAATTTAAAACATCGCAATAAATAGCAATCCTCTTAAGGTTTATAGCTAAAGAAGTACCGTTGTCTTCTATGAGGTCGTATTTAATATCAAATAAATTGTTAGTATTACTTTCTAAAGAGGCGAGGGAATAAAGAATCTCACCATTTTTAGAATACATTATTTCATACATAGAGGATTCTTGTAGTTTAATTTTATAAGTATCAGCAAAGTTTAACTTAATCTTAGCAGTACCAAGATTAATATTATTTTCAGCATAAATTCCGCTAGTTAAATTTCCTTGTGCTACCATAGTTTTGTTTAAGATAATCTCTAGGGTATCTGCATCGTTAAAGTTAATAACTTCTAAATTATTAACTTTTAATAAGGAATTATCTAGGTATAAAAAATTATTTAAAATGAGGGAATCCGAATCTATTAATAGGGAAGTATTTTTTAAGTAAATATTATTTTTTACAGTTAAGTTTTTGCTACTAGCATTAATATTATTTAAAAACAAATTACCACCGATAGTTGCATTTTCTAAAACTACAGGATTATAGCTTTCGCCATTAATAGTTAAACTGCCAGAATTATTATTAATGGCTTTAATATATAAACTTGAGGGATTATTAAAATTATCTTTACCATAAATATTAATCGTTTCATTCCCATAATTGTTAGATAGAGTACTGATATTAATATTTATACGACTACTATTTGGAGTTCCTATATTGATAGTATGATTAGCCATATTACTAATATTAATTCCTGATATATTTAATGTGGCATAAATACTATTGTTGGTATAAAGGGGGATAATATTAGTGGTAGTTTTGGTTTCTTTAAAGCTAGATATTTCAAAAGCATTAGTAATATCGGTATCACATAGGATATTTGTAGAATTTGTATCAGAATCGTCTTTAGTGCAATCGGCTTTTAAAGATACTGCAGATACTATACTAACAAAAATTAATACTAAGAATATTTGCAAAAGTATCCTCCACATAAAATATGTAGATTATTTTATACAACTAAATGAGTAGAGTCAAAAGATTCTTATATATACTGCTGTAAGCAATAATTTTTTTATATTATCAACTAAGATAATTGTATAAGATTCGCATAAAAAATGTTGTATTGCAAATGTAATACAAAAGCATTATAATATAATAAATTAAAAAAATGAGGGTAAAATGAAGACCATAAGTGTTAGAGTGCCTGAAGATAAGCTAAAACTGTTAGATAATATATCCAAAGCTGAACAGTTAGATAGAAGTGCCATAATTAACAATTTGATAAATGATAAAATATCTTTGTATCAATGGCAATTAGAAAAAATAGATAGGGCTATTAAACAAGCAGACAATGGTGAGTACTCCACTAATGAAGAGTTGCTCAAACTATTATTAGATTAGTTGATAATGGAGATAGAAGTTAAGCTAACTGTTGATGCTGAAAATGATTTAATGAATATTAAAGAATATTTAATTAATTACGGTGAGGCATTTAATAAATTACTAAATAAAATTAATGCTTGTATTAAGATAATAAAATATAACCCTGAAATTGGTAGAATAGGAAGAAGGCATAATACAAGAGAGTTCTTTATAAATAACACTGATTATATTATTGTTTATAAATGTAAACAAAACCTTCTAGAAATATTAACTATATTACATACATCAAAAAAATATTAATTTGTATTAGTTTTGTTCATAGAAAGTTCTTATACAAAAATTTTAGTTTAGGACAATAAAGAGGGAAAAGATTTATAGTTTCTTTTCCCTCTTTATATTTAGTTTAGCTTGGTTTAAGAGTTATAGACTAAAAGCCCATACCTCCCATTCCGCCCATGCCACCCATTCCTCCGCCTACTGGCATATCAGGTTTGTCAGATGGGATTTCAGCAACCATAGCTTCGGTTGTAATCATAAGGCTAGCGATAGAAGCTGCTCCTTGTAAAGCTACACGAGTTACTTTAACTGGGTCTATGATTCCAAAAGTAGTCATATTACCGAACTCACCATTTTGAGCATTGTAGCCAAAATTAGTATCTTTTTGTTCTAATAATTTACCAACAACAATAGAAGCATCAGCACCAGCATTGCTAGCAATTTGACGAAGTGGAGTTTCTAAGGCTTTTTTAATAATATCAATGCCAACTCTTTGGTCGTCGTTAGCAACTTTAAGGCTATCTAAAGATTTTTTAGCATAAAGTAAAGCTACACCACCGCCAGCAATAATACCTTCGGCTACCGCTGCTCTTGTAGCATGTAAAGCATCGTCTACTCTATCATGTCTTTCTTTAACTTCAATTTCAGTAGAACCACCAACTTTAATTACCGCTACACCGCCAGATAATTTAGCAAGTCTTTCTTGTAATTTTTCTTTATCATAATCGGAGGTTGTGCTTTCCATTTGAGCTTTAATTTGATTACATCTATCTTCAATGTATTTTTTATCGCCAACACCTTCTACAATTGTAGTATCGTCTTTAGAAATGATGATTTTTTTAGCATTTCCTAACATTTCAATAGAAGTAGATTCTAATTTTAAGCCTAAATCTTCAGAAATAACTTGTCCGCCAGTTAAAATAGCAATATCTTCTAACATAGCTTTTCTTCTATCGCCAAAGCCTGGAGCTTTAACCGCAGCAATTTTTAAACCAGCTCTTAATTTATTTACCACAAGAGTAGCTAAGGCTTCACCCTCTATATCTTCGGCAATAATTAATAATGGTCTGCTTTGTTGTACTACTGCTTCTAAAATTGGAAGCATTGGTTGTAAGTTAGATAATTTAGATTCATGAATTAAAATCAATGGGTTATCTAATTCTACTAACATTTTTTCTGGATTAGTTATAAAGTAAGGTGAAGTATAGCCTCTATCAAACTGCATACCTTCTACAACTTCTAATTCACTAGTTAAGCCTTTAGCTTCTTCTACAGTTATTACACCTTCGTTGCCAACTTTAGCCATAGCCTCAGCAATCATTTTACCAACCTCAGTTTCACCATTAGCTGATATTGTAGCAATTTGAGCGATTTCTTCATTTGTAGAAACTTTTTTAGCTCTAGTTTTTAAATCTTCTACTACAGTTTCAACGGCTAAATCAACTCCTCTTTTTAAATCCATAGGATTCATACCAGCTGCAACAGCTTTAATTCCTTCTTTAACAATAGATTGTGCTAAAACGGTAGCTGTGGTTGTACCATCGCCAGCTTCGTCATTACTACGAGAGGCAACTTCTTTAACCATTTGCGCTCCCATGTTTTCAAACTTATCGCTAAGTTCAATTTCTTTAGCAACACTTACACCGTCTTTAGTGATTTTAGGAGCTCCGAAAGATTTTTCTAAAATTACATTTCTACCTTTGGGTCCTAAGGTTACTTTTACTGCATCGGCTAAAATATCTAAGCCAGCAATCATTTTATTTCTAGCATCTATGCCAAATTTTACTTCTTTTGCCATTTGTTTTTCTCCAAATTTTTATATTAATTAACCAATTATTCCGTAAATATCACTTTCTTTCATGATTAAATACTCAACACCGTCTAATTTAATTTCAGTTCCTGAATATTTACCAAATAAAACTTTATTACCCACAGCAACAGCTAAAGTTTTGGTTTGACCGTTTTCTAAGGTTATACCATTCCCCACAGCAACCACTTCGCCTTGGATTGGTTTTTCTTGAGCTGAATCAGGAATTAAAATACCGCCAGCTGTTTTTTGTTCTTGCTCTATTCTTTTTACAAGAATACGATCGTGTAAAGGTTTAAAGTTCATGATTTCCTCTTATTATTTATTAACTACATTACTACATATAGGGGTGTATTTTTTTAAATGCAAGTGCTATTTTCATAAATTATGTTAAACTAAAATAGTAAATAATTAGTTTATTTGAGGAAATCCTGTGAGTTTAAATATTTTTGAAGGGCTAAATAAAGAACAAAAAGAAGCTGTGGAAACAACAGAGGGAGCATTATTAGTTCTAGCTGGAGCTGGTACTGGTAAAACTAAAGTTTTAACTAGTAGAATTGTAAATATTTTAAATCAAAAATTGGCAAACCCTACCGAAATTTTAGCGGTAACCTTTACCAATAAAGCAGCAAAAGAAATGATGCAAAGGGTGGAGGGTTTATTAGGATATTCTGCTAATGGCTTTTGGATTGGGACATTCCATTCTATAGGGTTAAGAATTCTTCGTCGTCATTACTTAGAAGCAGGCTTAGGACCTAATTTTACCATTTTAGATACCAGCGATTGCGAAAGTATTATTAAACAAATTTTAATAGAAAAAAATATTGATACTAAAAAATATCCGCCTAAAATGGTAGCAGATAAAATTAGTAGACTTAAAGATAGAAACATTCTTCCTGATAGTATATCTAATGAAGATAATCAAATAATTGGAAATATATATTTAAAAGAAATTTATACAGCCTATCAAAGACAGCTGAGGGAACTTAATTGTGTAGATTTCGGTGATTTACTATTATTATGTGTAGATTTATTCCGTCAATTTCCAGATACTTTAGCCCATTGGCAAGAGAGATTTAAATATATTATGGTAGATGAATATCAAGATACTAATGCCGTGCAGTATCTTTTTATTAAGATTTTAGCTTATAAGCATAGAAATATTTGTGCAGTAGGTGATGATGATCAGTCTATATACTCATGGAGAGGGGCAGATATTACAAACATATTAAGGTTTGAAAAAGACTTTCTAGGTGCTAAAATTATAAGATTAGAACAAAATTACCGTTCTACCACTCCCATACTAAAAGTTGCTTCTAGTGTAATTTCACAAAATTCTGATAGGCATGATAAAACTCTATGGAGTGAAAAAAATAGCGAAAGCAATGTTAAACTATACGAAGCCTTTAACTCTAAGCAAGAGGCAGATTTTATTGCTACAACTATTAATGATTTAATACGGAAGGGATACAGATATAATCAAGTGGCTATTTTAGTAAGATCAGCTTTTTTAACTCGTGAAATAGAAGAAAGATTAATGTTTAATGCTGTCCCTTATAAATTTATTGGAGGTAGCCGTTTTTATGATAGATTAGAAATTAAAGATATTATTGCTTACTTGCGACTGGTTTATCAACCTCTTGATGATATGGCTTACCTGCGAATTATTAATACCCCTAAACGAGGTATTGGTGGAGCATCGCTTGATAAGATTCGTAATTATGCTAGGAGTAATAATTTATCATTTTATAATGCTTCTATTGATTTAATTGGGAAATCTGTAGTTCCTGCTAAAGTAGAAAAAGAACTTACAGAATTTGTTAATAATTTTGAAAATTGGAAAAAATTATTAGATAGTAAATCTTTAGGTGAAATCACAAAAATTGTGGCAGAGGAGTCTTGTTATATGGAAATGTGGGAAACTGAAAACACAGTGGAAGCTAAGGGTAGAATTGAAAATATTAAAGAGCTATATACTGCCCTTGAGAGTTTTTCTTCATTAGAAGAATTTTTAGAACATGTATCATTAGTTTCAGATATTGAAGAAGAAAATGAAGATAATAAAGTTGTAGTAATGACTTTACACGGAGCTAAAGGGCTAGAATTTGATGTGGTGTTTTTAGCAGGATGGGAAGATGGAATTTTTCCCAATCAAAGGTCGTTAGAAGATACAGGTGATAGCGGACTGCAAGAAGAAAGAAGATTAGCCTATGTGGGAATCACTAGAGCCAAGAATGATTTATATATTACTTTTGCAAGAAATCGGCAAGTATATGGTAATTGGCAATCTTCCATTGGCTCTCGCTTTATTGAAGAAATGAATTATAACTTCGTAGAAAAACTTAATGAAAATGAGAGTAGCAATAGAGCTTATGAAGACCCGTTTATCAATAAAGCCTTTTATGGCGAAAGAGCTAAAACTACCTCAGGAGAGGGATTCGCTAAAAATGTTAATAATATTGCCAGCGGGCTTAAAGCAGGGGTAAGGGTAAATCACTCTACAATGGGTGAAGGCGAGATTATTACTATAAATGGACCAATTGCCACCGTAAGATTTGATAAAGACGGAGAGAAAAAGATCATGGCTTCTTTCCTATCAGTAATTAAAGATAGCTAGTTATTAATTAGATTTTCTCTTAGTTTTAAATAGATTAAGTTTAAAATCATAGTAGGTATAGTTGTTATCTTTCCATCTTTCTAAGAATAATAAGTTTGATTAATGACACTATCCAAGCATTTTTCTAAATAGATTTCTACTTTATATACAGGAATTATTATTGATATTTTGCTCAAAACATACTCATTAAAATTGTTTAACTTTTATAATTATATCATAAATGATATAATCTAAATAAAAAAAATTTAAGAGAAGGGTTACATGAAATACGATTATTTAATAGTAGGTGCAGGGTATGCTGGAGCTGTTTATGCAAGGTTAGCTGCAGATAAAGGTTTAAAAGTATTATTAATAGATAAAAGAGAACATATCGGTGGTAATGCTTATGATTCTTATGATGAAGGTGGTATTTTAATCCATAATTATGGTCCGCACATTTTTCATACCAATAGTAAAAGAGTATGGGATTTTCTATCGCAGTTTACTAAATGGAATTATTTTCAACATTGGGTTTTAACTAGTGTTGATGGTCAGCTTTTACCAATGCCAATTAATGTTAATACTATTAACAAACTTTATGGTACTTCTTACAATGCCTTTAATATTCATGAGTTTTACGAATCTAAAAAGAAAAATATTGAGGGTGAAATTAAAAATTCTGAAGAGATTGTAATATCCCAAATTGGTGAAGATTTATACGAGAAATTCTTTAAAAACTATACTAAAAAGCAATGGGGAGTTCAACCTAGTGAGCTAGATAAATCTGTATTGGCAAGAATTCCTATTAGATATAACTTAGATCCAAGATATTTTACCGATAAGTATCAAGCAATGCCTGCTGAGGGTTATACAAGAATGTTTGCCAATATACTGGATTCTAAAAATATAGAGGTTCGTTTAGGTGTATATATGCAAGATATAATTGGCGAGATAGAATACGATAAAATGGTTTATACTGGTAAACTTGATGAGTTCTTTGATTATAAACACGGGCAATTGCCATATCGTTCATTGCAGTTTGAGTTTGAAACTTTTGATAGAGAAAAATATCAAGAAGCGCCAGTGATTAACTATCCTAATGATTATGATTTCACAAGAATCACAGAGTATAAACAATTAACAGGACAAATTAGCAGAAACACTACTATCTCAAGAGAATATTCTCAAAATGAAGGTGAGCCTTATTATCCAATTCTTAATGAAACCACTGCCAAAATGGTAGAAAAATATAAGGAAGAGGTAGCTCAGCTAAAAAATGTTTATTTTATTGGAAGGTTAGCCGAATATAAATATTATAATATGGATTATGTAGTATCTAGTAGTATGAATAAATTTAAAGAAATTGAAGAGGACAATTAGTTTCTACTCCTATGAAGTACCTTAAATTATACTTGCAAACTAATAATATTAACCCCTTTGAAGAAACAGTAGAAGAGTATGTATCCTCTATTTTTATTCAAGGGGTTGTTGGTTTTGAGATTGATTCTTCTGATATTTTAAGTTTATGCTTTAGTAGATGGGAAGTTCTAATTAATCCTTTAAGTGAAGATACCACTAGTCTTGAAGATTTTATAAATTCTGTATGTAAAAATCTGGATATAAAGGTTATTTCAACTCAAATAATTGAAGATAATACCGACTATTTAAATCAGCAGGAACATAGATACTCATTAAGTTTAGGCAATTTTGTGGTTTTTAATAATTTAGAAGATTACTCTAAGTTTTATTCTCCTAAAAGTATTGCTATATTTATTAACCAAAGTACGGCTTTTGGTACGGGTAAGCATGAAACAACTAGTATGTGTTTAGAAACTATAGAGAATTTTTATAATAAAGGTTATAATTTTAAAAATATGCTAGATTTAGGTTGTGGTTCAGCAATTTTAGCTATCGCCATGAGTAAACTTTTTAGTGGTAAAATTTTAGCTACAGATATTGATCCACTCGCTTTAACCACAGCTAAAGAATTTGTGGTAAAAAATCAGGCGAATAATATTACGATGTTGCTGTCTGAGGGCTTTGCTAGTATTAACAAACAAAAATTTGATTTAATAACCGCAAATATTTTGCTGAATCCTTTATTAAGCATGCAGGAAGATTTTTATAATTATTTAGAGAAAGATGGCTATTTAGTATTATCGGGTTTTTTAGATTCGCAAGTTGCGGAGTTAAGAAATACTTTTGAAAAACAATTTAAACTTGTAGAAATTAAAGAAAAAGACTCATGGCGAGCAATAGTTTATACAAAATAAACAGGTGGGAGAACAATGAATACAGAAAACAATAAATTAACAGTTTTAATTTTAGCCGCTGGAATTGGCTCAAGAATGAAATCTTCCATCCCTAAGGCAATGCATATCTTAGGAGGTGTTCCAATGATAGATCATCTTTTGTATAAGTCTAAACAGCTTAATCCTTCACAAATTATTTCGGTAATTGGTGAAGATATGCCAGAATTACAAGAACATATTATTGATAGATGTGATGTTATCCATCAAACTAAAAGATTAGGAAGTGGGCATGCGGTTTATACAACTAAATATGTACATGCTCTTAAAGAAGGTATAACTTTAGTACTTTATGCAGATACTCCACTGGTTGAGGTAGAAACACTCCAAAAACTGGTAGATAAAGTTAGCAGTGGTGATGCCGATATTTGTGTATTAGGTTTTGAAAATTACGATGATAATTCGTATGGTCGCCTAGTGGTAGAGGATGAGAATCTTTTAAGAATTGTAGAGAAAAAAGATCTTCAAAATGATGAAAAAGATATTACCTTATGTAATTCTGGGGTTATGGCGATAAAAACAGAGATTATTTGGGATTTAATAGAAAAAATCAATAATGAAAATGCTAATAAAGAATATTATTTAACCGATATTGTAGAAATTGCTACCGAGCAATCTCATAAATGCTCTTTTATCTTAGACGATGAAGAAACTTTACAAGGAGCTAATACTAAATTACAATTGGCAGAGCTAGAAGTGGTTTTCCAAAGTACCCAAAGAATGAAGTTTTTAGAACAAGGGGTGCAACTAATTGACCCAGATACTACTTATTTTTCTTTAGATACAAAAATAGGTAAAGATGTAGTGATATATCCTAATGTTTATATTTTACCTAATAGTGAAATTAAAGATTCTTGTATAATTTATCCGTTTAGTGTGGTAGAAGGTGCAACCATTGGTGAAAAATCTAAAGTAGGACCTTTTGCCCGATTAAGACCAGGTACAGAGCTAAAAGGCGAGAATCATATAGGTAATTTTGTAGAAATTAAAAAATCTACTATAGATATTGGTTCAAAAGTTAATCACCTTACTTATATTGGCGATACGACCATCGGTAAAAAAGTTAATGTGGGAGCAGGGACTATTACTTGTAATTACGATGGTGTAAATAAATTTAATACCACCATAGGTGATAATTGTTTTATTGGCTCTAATACTGCTCTTGTGGCTCCAGTAAAAGTTGCCGATGGTGCGATAATTGGTGCTGGTAGTGTTATTACTAAAGATGTAGAAAAAGATAACCTTGCTGTTTCTAGGTCTCCTCAAAGAAATATTCCTAAAAAGAAGTAAAACAAAACAACTTATAAACAGATTTGCTACAAATAAGTTTATCTGTTTATAAGGCTCTTAAGCATATTTATTTCATGTAATATTTACATAGAATGATGTTTAATTAACCTCTTCAATAAAATTTATACTTTTTTAAGATTTTTCCATATATAATAATTTTGTTATTAATTTAGTTGGGCTCATCAAGGGGTGAGTCGTTTATTTAAGTATATTTTAATTGAAAGAGGACCTTATTATGGAAAAATTCTTAAAAATTTATAATAATGCAATAACGATTATTGTTTTAGCTATTCTTGGTGGATTTTGTGGCTATATTTTTGGTGATAAAATCTTTTTTTTAAAGCCTTTTGGCGATTTATTTATTAATTTAATTAAAATGCTGATAGTGCCAGTAGTTTTTTTTACAGTAATCAATGCTACATCAAATCTTAATAGCCATTCTAATGCAGTATCATTAGGTGGATTTACCTTAATTTATTATTTATGTGCTTCTACTATCTCAGGGCTTTTAGGAGTTCTTTTAGCTTATTATCTAGAGCCAGGTATAGGAGTTATGAAATTACCGCAAGAATTTTTAACCCTTCCTAAAGAATTACAAAATGTAGCAGCTAGTACCAATGTAGGGGTATGGGATTTTATCTTCGGCATGATTCCTAATAATCCAATTAAAGCTCTAACTGAGGGTAACCTTCTACCAATCTTATTTTTTGCCATCTTTGTTGGAGTAGGAATCTCTTATTCCCAAAATAAAAATAAAGATACTCTTATAAAAACCATAGATGCTGGTAGTGATATTTTTATGTGGATGGTAAAAAAGATTATGTTCTTAGCTCCCATCGCTGTATTTTGCTTAATAGCCTATCTAGTAGGAAGTATAGGGATAGAAGTAGTTTACCTAGTAGCAAAATTATTTCTTGTGATTATCATAGGACTATTAATTTGGGTTTATGTGTTTTTAGGAGGTATTGCCAGCATATTTTCTAATGGCTCTTACTTCAAGTTTGTTAAAACGATAATTCCTTTACAGATATTAGCCTTTGGTACAAGCTCTTCCCTAGTATGTTTACCTAAAAATATGGAAGTTAGTGAAAAATTAGGTGCATCAAAAGAAATCAACAACTTTGTATTGCCAATAGGTACAACTCTACACATGAATGGGAGTGCTTTGTACTACTCGGTAGTAACTGTATTTTTTGCCCAAATGTTTGGAGTTCCCCTAGATTTTTATACCTATATTCTAATAGCCTTTACCGCAGCACTAGGAGCAATGGCAACTCCAGGTGTGCCAGGGCTTTCGCTAACCATAGTAATGGTATTACTAGTAGCAAATGTTCCCCTAATAGGTCTACCCTTAATAATAGCCATAGACAGAATCCTAGATATGTTTATTACAACTACTAATGTTTTGGGGAATACTGTATATACTACCGTCGCTCAAAGAATCTTCGGTAAGAAAAGTTAATATTGTTGATTTCTACTTTGTCGTGTTGGCTCTCATGTATTATTCATACACTACGAGCCAACCCTCCTTGTATAAATCTAACAATATTTACTTTTTATAAAATTCAATATTCTGAGTTTTTATGTACCTTTACTTTTTTTAATTAGACAAAATAGTCTTTTTATTATAGAATTTTGGCTAGAATTAACAGGTGAGAAGATGAAAAATTTTGCTTTAATAAATGCTATTTTAGTTGCTTTACTAATTAGTGGTTGTGCTACAAAAAAAGAAACTATAGAAATAACAGAATGTAATTTTCCTGATAATCCTTCCGTTGCAGCTCCTCTTTGGGTATGTGGTGGTGCGGTTGAAGGTGTAGCTATTTCTGCAGTAGGTTCAACACCAAAATCTAAAGCTGGGGTTAATTTTATGACTCAGCAAGCTACAGCTAATGGTAGAGTTGTTTTAGCACAACAAATTCAAGCTGATATTCAAGCTATGGTAAAAAACTTCACTGAAACAACAGGAAGTTTAGATAGTGAAACCGTAGATCAAGTTAATTCTTTAGTATCTAAACAAATAACTAATCAAAGGTTACAAGGAACTAGAGTGTTTAAGCAAACAGTTAGTCCAAATGGTACTTTGTATGTATTAGTAGGGTTTGATTCAGCTATATATAATAGTTTTGTAAAAGAATCTTTAAACACTAGCTATCAAAACAACCAAGCTCAATGGCAAAGAATTTTATCTGATAGATCTTTTAATGAATTAGAAGCCTCTATTTCTAAACAGTAAAGCAGTAATTCTTAATGCAGAATTTTTTTAGATTAGGATTATTTAGTGGTTTGTTGTTGTTAGGGGCTTGTAGTTCGCATCAAGTAATTACTGACAATGTAATTAAACAATTGCAAAATGATAATATTGAAGAAAAAACTTTGCAAAAACTAGAAGTTGCCGAATCTTCCAATGATTATTTACTTTTTACTCAAGAGTTATCAAGAGTTTATTTTATTAATAATGATATAGATAAATCTTTAGCTTATGGTAAAAAATCTACAGATTATTACAATAAGGTAGATCAACAAGCGATTCTTAATGCAACCTCAGTTAGTGGCACTTTATTAGCATCTACTTTTGGATCTGATAATAATATAACCTATACAGGGTCTGATTATGAAAGAGCTTTAGATTATTTTTATAGTAGTCTTAATTATCTAAAGAAAAATGATATTAATTCTGCTCTTATTGATATTCGGGCAGCTGCTGATATTCAAAAGCTATCTGCTGTAAAAAGAGAGGCAAGAATTGCTAAAGCTCAAAAAGAAGTTAGTTCTAAAAATAACTATACTTTGTCAGCAGATACTAAAAAAGTTATAGATGAAAATGCTAGAATTATTGCCGATTCGCAAAATAGCTTTTTAAATGCCTATATTTATTATCTTTCAGGTAATATTAGAGAGCTTTCTGGTGATTTTGGTGGTGCTTTAGTTGATTACAAACTGGCTTTAAATGTTAATCCGAATAATCCCTATGTAATTAGTGATTCTTTAAGGCTTGCAAAGAATATAGATTCTTCTTACTACCAAACTTTGAAGCAGTCTAATATTAAAGAGACTACTAATTATAATAAAAAAGCTACAGTTATTGTGGTTTACGAGCAGGGGTTTATTCCAGCAAAAGAACAAATTAAAGGAACAACTTGGCTTCCAAATGGTTCTTTTTATACAATAGCATTGCCAGTTTATCATAAAAGTGAAATAAAACCATCTCGTGTATTAATAAACTTATTTACTAATAGTGGAGAATCGCAATCGGCAAAGATGGAAGTAATTGCCGATCTTTATAAGTTAGCTCAAAATGATTTAGCGGAAAAATATCCTTTTATTGTGGCAAGACAAGTTAGTAGAGCTGTATCTAAAGGAGCTATGCAGGCTGTAGGGCAAAATCAAATGGATGATAATGCTGGATTAGGGCTTTTAATGTATGGAGTGGGTTCTATTAGTTCTGTTTTAGAAACTGCGGATACAAGATCTTTTAGAGTTTTACCACATTTTGTGCAGGTAGCGAAATTAGATTCAACCTCTAGTATTAATAAAATACAAATTTCAGTTAATTCCAATAGGAATCTTGAAATATCTGACATTTTTGTAAATGTGGGAGAAACTGCTATAGTATATGTTATTGATACAAATAACTATATTTATGCTAAAGTAATATATCAATCAAAAAAGGTTTAACGGAAAAAGGATAAAACCATGAAAAAATATTTAAGTATAGCTTTATTATTGTTTTTAACTGCCTGTGGTGGTACTTCATATCAGGCTACTTCACAAAACACAGCTAGTAGTACTTTTTCGGTAGTAGATCAAAAAATGTTGATTGAAACTTTAACTACTAAATTACTAAGCGATAAAGCCTTTCTTGCCGAATTAGATGGCGAAAAACCAACTTTATTAATAGATACAGTTAAAAATAAAACTTCAGAACATATTGATACTGAAAGTATGACTGATACTTTAAAAGTAGCAATTGTAAAAAGCCGTATGTTTTCTATTATCAATAGAGACAAACTTGATGTTTTAGCTAAAGAAAATGCTATTAATCAAAGTGGTTTAGGTGATGCTCAAAGAGCTACTAAACTAGGAAAGCTATGGGGTGCTAAATATGTTATGTATGGTAATTTTAGCTCAATTGTTAGTTTTGTTGGCTCAGAAAAACAAACTTACTATAAATTTACTTTAATCGTACAAAATATTGAAACTGGTGAAGAAGTTTGGATAGATGAAGCTGAAATCAACAAAGTTTCAAAAAAAGGTTTGTTTTAACATTTAACCTCATGGCAAACGGATGGCTTTGTATTTTAAAGCAAATAATCTAATAAAATTTTTGCTTGTAATATTATGGTATTCCTTTTTAATTATGGATTCTTTGGCATATGTCTCTAATATTGTATTAGAGGCTACTGCTAAAGGAGATACTCAAGAACAAGCAGTTAATAATGCTTTAAATCTATTATCGCAACAAATCTATGTTTCTCTGCAAAATACTACAACTATTAATGAAACTTTAAAAAATGAAGATTTTTCTTCTAATGTAGAAAACAATACTGTATTAAATTCAGCAGGATTTTTTCAAAATATTTCTATCTATAATACAAAAAAAATAAGTAGAGATTCTTATCAGGCAACGGTAGGTTTATCTCCCCAAGCCCTAGCTGATAGCATTGATTATCTTTTTTTACAGCTTAATCCACAACAAGTTAAAGGTTCTTCTAAAATAAAAATACAAGAACAGTTAGATATGGCAAATTTTTTGATTTCTTTAATTAACTATGCTGAGGCAAAGCAGGTGGCTTATCAAAAACATGAGCTAAACTTAAAAGAGTATATTAACGATTTAAACAAAATTTTAAATGCAGATTCGCAACTGCGATTTTTAATTCATCCGCAAGATGCTAAAGCGAAAATCAGTATAAATAATAAAATTTATAATGGCGAAGAAATAATTTACCTAAATGGACAAAAGTATCTTTACAAAGTTACCGCTCAGGGATTTAAAGAAGCTACAGGTGAAACTACTTTATATAAAGGTGATAAACTAACTTTAGATATTTATCTGCAAAAACAACTATTCCAAGTAATTCCTGTTAAAATTAAAATTATTAATGAATCAGATATTCAAGATTCTGTTGTTAGTAATAATCTCAAATCTTTACTTTCACAAAATCAAATGAAGTATGTAGAAGATTCTCTAAACTATATTGAAGTTATGATAAACCAAAAAGTTGCACCTAGTGTTATTAAAGGGTATACTAATAATCTTATAGAGGTTAGAATAACTTCAAATATAGAAAACAAGCTAAAATCAGCTCAATTTAATATTAATAATTTAACTGATAACCCTAAGCAAAAGGTTTCTGCAAATATATTTACTCAACAATTTAACCAAAATTCACAAATATTCTTTGCAAGATTATTTGATTAATGTTATAACATATTCTTTTTTATCTTAACGGGAGGGATATATTATGAGTGTTATTGATAAGTTTTTCAAACTTCAAGAATTAGGAACTTCGGTTGCTACAGAGTTTAGAGCTGGGGTTACCACCTTTTTAGCAATGTCTTATATTATTTTTGTAAATCCACTTATTCTTGCCAATACTGGTATGGATAAATCGGCCTTATTTACGGCTACTGTTTTGATTATTGTTTTTTCAACCCTTTTAATGGGATTTTTAGCAAACTGGCCTGTGGCTTTAGCACCAGGGATGGGAGTTAATGCTTGGTTTGCTTTTGGTATTGTTGGGTTTATGGGATATTCATGGCAAGAGGCTTTAGGATTTGTTTTCCTTTCTGGTATTCTTATGATAATTTTTACTATTTTACCAGTCCGAGATAAGCTCATTAAGAGTTTATCAGAATCTCTTAAAATTTCTATAACTGCAGCAGTTGGCTTGTTTATTGGGATTATCGGGCTTAAAACTGCTGGTATTCTTGTCCCTAATGAAGCAACCTTTGCTAGCTTTGGAAATTTAGCTTCTCCTAATGCTATTTTAACAGCGATAGGGTTAATTATTATATTTGTGTTTGAATCAAGAAAAATTCGTGGTGGTGTATTAGCTTCAATTGTGGTTTTATCGTTAGCATCTTGGGCTTTAGGAATTACTCACTTTGGCGGAGTTATTTCTGCTCCTACTAGTATTGCTCCAATATTTTTAGAACTAAAAATGCTTGATGTTTTATCTTTTAGTACTTTATTAGTGGTAGTTACATTATTTATTGTAACCTTCTTTGATAGTACCGCTACTTTCATTGGAGCATCAACATCTTTAGTAAAAAAAGAAAGAAAATTAACCAAACCTTTATTAGTTGATGGTATAGCTACTACTATGGGATCAATTTTAGGTGTAAGTACAACAACTGCTTATGTAGAAAGCATAGCTGGTATTAAAGAGGGCGGTAGAACAGGTTTAACCTCAGTATTTATTGCTTTATTATTTGCTTGTACTTTGTTTTTCTCGCCATTGCTTTCTATAATTCCAAGTTTTGCTGCCTCTGCAGCTATGATTTATGTCGCTTATTTAATGTTTTTACCTTTAAAAAATTTAGAATGGGATGATCCTACTGAATTATTACCATGTGTAATTATTTTAAGTATTACAACTTTAACCTTTTCTTTATTTAATGGTATAGGTTTAGGAATCACCTTATGGATTATTTTAAAAGTTCTATATGGGAAATGGCATAAAAGCTACTTTCCAGTTATCATTGTAGCCTTATTATTTGTTTTATATATTATGGGTCATAATTAATTGAAAAAAAGGATTTAGTATGTCAGAAAAAGTATATATATCTTGGGAACAATTTTTTGAAGATTCTAAGAGGTTGTCTCAGAAAATTAAAGATATGAATCTTGATATTAAAGGGATTGTTTGTATAACCAGAGGAGGGCTTGCTCCTACTGCAATAGTTAGTTCAGAGCTAAATATTCGGAAAATAGAAACCTTTGGGATTAAAACCTATTCAGATTCGGTAAAGCAAGAGTCTAGCTATGAAATATTAACTACCCCTACAGAGGCTCTTAAAGACAAAGGTGAGGGATGGATTATTGTTGATGAGTTAGTTGATACTGGAAATACCGCTGAATATATTTTGCAACAATTACCTTTGGCTAAATTCTTTGTGCTTTATTCAAAAATCCCTAATCACAAAAGCATAACCAAATATATTAAAGATTTTGATAGCAGTATTTGGTTATGCTTACCTTGGGAGTTAGAGATTGAGATATAGTTCTTTATTAAAAGTTGCTAAGATAAGTATTGCTATGATAATTATCATTATAATTGTCTTTTTTTCTTATATTCATTTCAAAGGAGAAAAGATAGATGATAGATTAGCAGGGGTTATTTGTGCGAAATTAATAAATGATTATATAGATAATGATTTTATTATCACAAAAGTAAACTTTGACGAATCTTATAAGTTTAATCAAGTGAAAGTAGATTTATCAATCAGCTATGGTAATGGTAAAGATACTACATCATTTTGTTACTATAAAAAAAAGTATTCGGATTCCACAATATCCCTTATAAAAGCTGAACTAAGAGATATTGATGGAAAGTTAAAAACTTTCAGTAATCTAGAAGTAATATATAAAAAATAATATTTTAATTAAGAATATTATTGAAATATATAAAATATTAATATATATTAACAGTAGGTGTGTTATACCTACTTTGTTGAAATTTAGTTAAATACTAGGAATAATGAGATAAAAGTATGTCTTTAAAAGTAAATTTTTTCCCGCTACACTTTATATTATCTACTATAGGATTAGTAGTTTTTTCAATAGTATTTAGTGATACAATCTATTCATATATGGCTGAAAATGTAACACTTAATGGTGCGATAATAGGCTTGTTTATATTTGCCATGATATGGATATTTGGATGTTTATCTTATTATGCTCGTAGTGTTAAGTTGATAAACAACTTATTCAACTCTTCTTTACCAACAGAAGGTGCTACTGAAGGAGAGGGCGATGCTCAGCCGGGTGGTCAATCTATGTATATAGCTTCAGCTATATCTGGTACTCTTATTGATAATCCTATCGCTTCTAAGGTATTATCTAATTTTGCCAAAACAGGTAAATTAGATATTTCTTATTCTGATGCAATGATTATCGTAGAAGCAGTTGATGAAAATGGTGATAGGATATTAGGTCCTGCTAAATTCTTAGCTGGGGTGTTTATTCTTCTTGGTCTTTTCGGTACATTTATTGGTCTACTTCATACAATTGATGGTGTGGGTGTTGCATTAAAGTCAGTGTCAGATGCTGATAATGTGGATGTGTTTGGGTTAGTTGGTCTATTAGTTGAGCCTCTTCAAGGTATGGGGATGGCATTTTCAGCTTCTTTATTTGGTCTTACTGCTGGTCTTTTTGCTAACTATGGTCTTTTCGTTTGTGTGCATCAACTAGCTGTATTCGTTAATAAATTGAAAAATTTCCTAACAGCAACTACTGGAATGACTGCTGTTGATCCTGCTGAAATTAAAGCTGAGGATATTCTTTTAGCTTTAGAAGATTCTTTTAATAAATTAAGTGTGGTATTTGCAGAAAAATTAGATATGGTAACTGAAGGCTTGTTAGCAATGTCTAAGGTTATAGCTAGAGGGCAAGATAGACAAGAGAAAATATCAAAGGCTTCTTTGATAAATTTAGTTAAAGTAGTAGAATTTGCAGAGAAATTAAATATATTAGAATCTTTAGATGATAATGTTAGACAAGGATTAGAGGAAAATAGAATAGAATTGTTTAAATTTTTAGATGCAAAAGTTGTTGCTAATTTAAATCAATTATTAGATTCTGTTGAGTTGAATAATCGTATATCTACTGATCATGTTGAATTGGCTGAAAAAACTTCAGTGGTAATAGAAGATTTAGCAAGTATGACAGAAAATCTTGTTAGTCTTACTGAAACTAATAATGATCTTGTTTCTGATAAAGCTGATACTCTTAATGATTCTTTAAAAGCTAATGGTGAAACTCTAGATAGTATATTAGAATCTTCAGACGAATCTTTATCTGTTTTAGAAGCTATTGATGGTAAAACAACTGGTATTGATTACAGACCAAACTTTGATGATGTTGTTAGTATTATCGCTGAAACTAATGAACTAACTACAGAATCTAATGCTTTGTCAGATGAAGCTAATAATTTAGCTGATACTTTAATAAATAAAGTTGCAACTGAAGATAGTTTGCTTTCAACTATAGATTCAGTGAAAAATGTAAATGCAGCTGTTGATGATACTATTGCTGAGTTAGAAACTCAAAGAGGTATTTTAAATGATACTTTAGATTCGCTTAATGATATTGGTGATGCTGTAGATGATAATTTAGCAAAAATTGCTGAAAGTAATGATGGTATTTTAGCTGAAGTTGTTGATGCTAATTCTTTAAATAAAGATATTCTAAGTGAGGCTACAAGAAACAATGAATTAAATGAAGATATTATCGCAATAGCTAATGATACTTTAGATACAAGTAGAGATAGTCTAGATGTACTAAGAGATGGATTAGAAGTTGAAAGAGATATTCTTGATACTAGTAAAGATTTACTAACTTCAGCGATTGCTTCCGAAGATTTCTTATCTGCTATGGATAAAAATCTAGCATCTTCTGTTGATATTATGGAAAGATGGTATGATGTATCTTTAAATAGCTTAGATGAACTAGTAGCTTTAAGTCATTCAATCAATGATTTTAGAAATGATTTAGCTGTAAGTAATGATTATCTAAATGGTATTCTTGCTGCTTCAAATGATTCTGCAAATAGATTATCTACTATAGATTCATCATTAGCAGAACAACTATCAGTTATTTATAATCTAGAACGTTATTCAGATTCTATGTTGAATAATCTTGAAGATCTTAATTCTTTAGCTGTTTCTTTAAATAGTAGAATAGATACTATTACTGAAGGATTCTCTATGTACTTACCAATGATGACCGAAATTATGGGTATAGTTAGAGATGAAATGAATGGCTTAAATTCTACTGTAGAAATACTAGGTGAGAATATTTATGAAATGTCTCAAAGTTTAAGATTCCACGGTGATGCAATCGGAAGATTTGGGGAAATCGTTTCAGTGTTAGATTTTAGAATGGAAAATCTAGATAATGCTACAGTGGCTCTTAATAGCTCTTTAGAACAATTATTACCAACAATACATGATGCTATAGATATTTCTTCTTCTAATTCACAATATCTTGCTCAGTTAATAGGTACTTTAGACTATATCGCTCATACAGCTGATAATATCGGTAGAAGTATGGCTGAATTTGCAAATACTGTATTACAAGAAAATGCTTATATTGCTGAACAAGTTAGCAATGTATCAGCCACCGTAATGGATTCTACTGATAGAATAGGTAGTGTTGTTATGGATTCTATTGATAGAGTATCAAATACAGTAATGGATTCTACTGATAGAGTTACATCTTCTTTAGGAGAAACATCCTATGCTTTAATGGATACTTCTAATACTATAGTTGGTGCTGCTAATACAGTAATGAATGCTGCGGATTTAATATCAAGAGCGGTTGAGCAAAGTACTACTATATCAAATGATAGTTCAATGGCTGCACAAGCAATGTTATCTGTAGTTGATGATTTCTCTCAATTAAGAGATATGTATTCAGCTCAAATGACAGAAGTATCGCAACTGTTATCAGAAACAATATCATCTGTTTTAGCTACAACGGATTATGTTTCTAACAATTTGATAGATTTAAATAACCTAGTAACTCAAGTTCAAAGTTATTCAAATGATGTTATGAATACTCAAGAAGCTATTAGAAGTTCTGCACAAGGAATGTTTGAAGTTAGTCAGTATATAGCAAGCTCTCAAGATAATTTCTTGAATGCCTTAAATGGTAGTGTAAATTATGCTGCTTCTTTAATTTCTGATGGAGTAAACTATACTACTTCATTATTAACTGGAGCGATGGATTCTTTATCTAACAATATTAATAATACCGCTGCAATGTTAAATAATGGTATGGAAATAGTAGTTGAAAGATTAAATAATATCAATATGCTTACAGAAGTTCAAACTGGTAAATTAGATAATCTAGACTACAGATTAAGTGAACTTCCAGAAACTGTAACTTCTATGTTTATGAATTTAGGTGATATGTTTAGTAATATGACAAGCTATCTAGGTGGTACATTAGAAAATATGCAAAATCTAGTTTATGAAATCATGAGCCAAAATTCACAAGCACAATCTGCTATTATGGAAGCGATTGTTGATAATAGAAGTGCTAATTCTATGGTTATGGATATGGTTAATCAAACTACAGGATTACAATCTGTTATTGCTGATTTAGCAAATCAATCTAATTATGCTAATAATATGGTTGGAGATTTAGCTTCACAAACAGCTATGTTGCAATCTTCTATGGATATGTTGTCTAATACTTTCTTAGCTCAAACAGATTCATTGCAATCTTCTATGAATATGTTAGCTGATACTTTTGGCAATATATATTCAGGTGTAATGAATACAACAGAAACTATGATGGCTACTTCTAATTCTTTATTCTCAATTTCTAATGAATTAGCTACTCAAACTGATGCTTTAGAAAGAAATAGTGTTATTGCTTCTAATTTAAGTAATGATCTTCAGAGTTTAGCTTTCTCAAATGAAAATTTAAGAGATGTTGGTGGTATGCTATCTAATGTGATTAATTCATTTGATACATTAGCAAATGTATTATCAACAGTTCAAATGTCTGCTGATAATATGGACAGAACTTTTGCTAATTACTCTGATATGTTGTTTGGCGAAATTTCTAGATTAACAGAAACTTTAAATTCTCATTTAAATAACTTTATGTCTAAAGATTTGTCCTTAGGTCAAGATTTATACAGTTTAATGAATGGTATATCTCAAGCTACTAATGATATTTCTAGAGCAATTAATACTTTTGAAAATTTAGCATCTGATTCTATTGTTGCTAATAGAGATGTTAGAGCTCAAATTGAAAATTCTATGAATTATGCAATTTCTGAAATAGCTTCTATTAAAGAAAACTTAGGAAATAATATCTCTGAAAGAATTATTTACGAAATTTCTCAAGTATCTAGTAATCAATATGAAATGATGAATAGATTAGCCGGAGTTATGCCACAAGTTGATAATTTAATCAATATTTTAAGTTCAAATAGTGGTGGTTATGGACAAAATAGCTATGGTGGTTCTAGTAACAATGGCGATCTTCTTAATGCTTTAACTATGTTAAGAGAAGAGCATCAAAATGGTAATGCTAGATTAGATATTATGGCAAATGCTGTAGATACTTTAATTACTGAAATATTAAATTCTAGAGATGTGGCTGAAACAATACTTGATGTTGTTACTAGAATGGCAGGTTTAACTAGAAATTAAAATATAGGAAAAAACAATGGCTAAACAAGAAGCGGAAGATGTTGGCGCCCAATCATGGCCAGTATATGCAGATATTCTGTCCTCTACACTTATAGTTTTGGCATTTGCTCTTCTAGTTATGGTGATGGTGGTATCTGTTATGAGAGTAACTTCATCTATAAGAAACGAAGACCATGAAACAGCTCCATCTTCTTATAAAGTGGAATCTGAGGTTTTAGGAGATTATAGAGCTGAGTTTCAGAAATTAGCAATAGTAGCAAATCCTAGTATGCGAGAAGAAATGCAAATACAAAGTGATGCTCCTACTGTTGATAAGATGGATACAAGACCAATCTATGTTCCTCAGGATGTAACTGATGTTGTAGATAAGCCTCAAGAAATTAAAGCAATAGGTGATTCTGAAAGGCAAGTTCTTGGTGATATGCCTAAAGTTGTAGATGTAAATCCAATAGAAGTTTTAGAAGAATTAATTATTGTTCAAAGAGATGTTATAGAACAGCAAAGAAAAGTAATAGAACAGCAAGATGAGCAAATTAATCAAACTGTTAAAGAGTATCAGAGTTTATTGTCTCTTGTAACTAAAGAAAGAGAAGTTGAGGATATAAGACAAAAAATTAATCCAACACCTGATGTTGCAAATTTTGTTCCTTTAGATACAGCTGATCAAAGAGTATCTGGTAATGTTGAGGCTCCTAGTGGTCAGGGTTCAATGTTTTTATCTCCACCTAATAATCCTAGATCAAAAATTGATACTGAGACATTAGATGATGCTTTATTCTTTAATTTTAATGATAATGCTCCTTTCTTAAATCAAGAAAGTAGTCAACTAGCAATAGAAACAATAAGAAATAATATTGAAAAATTCAGTGGATCTAATATAATATTAGAAACTAAAGTTACCGATTTTGCGGTATCAGGAGCTGAAGCTCAAAGAATTGCTGTTGAAAGATTATTAATTTTCCGTTCTCTTTTAATTGATGCTGGAGTTTCTCCTTCATTAATTAGATTGAAAACTATAGAGGGTCAGTCAGACGATCCTGCTGCTAATAATAGTGGTCAAAACAGTTCTGCAGAGTTAAATTATGGTTGGGTTGCGATAAAGAAAAATGGTTAGAGTTGTAAATTTATTATTAATATTATTTGTTAGTATATTTTTTTCTAAATCAGCTTACAGTTTAACTGTGTATGAAGTGATAGAAAAAATAGTAAATAATTCGCCGGAGTTGAGGGTTATTTTTGAGAAAAAGAATCAGGCTGTTGCTGGTTTTAAAGACCAAAGAGCTCAATATCTTCCTCAGGTATATACTATCTTCAATAGGGAGTATAATAAAAATGATCCTATAACATCAAGTGCGGATTCTTCTTGGGAAGCATATAATAAAGTACAGGTAGTTTTAGAACAAAGAATTTTTGATGTTGAGCAAATGACTAGAATTTTAAGTGCAGCTCAAGCGGTACAATCTCAAGAGTTTGAGAATCAAAAATTATTAGAATCTTTAATTCAATTGGCTATCATTTCTTACTATGATGTTATTCAAAGTGAGTATCTTGTTTCTATTAATAAAGAATATTTGAGACAAGTTAGAGAAATAGAAACTCTTACTACTAACATGAGAAACCAAGGTGATGCTACTTTAGGTGATGTAAATTTAGTGCAATCAAGATTAGCTTCTGCAAATTCTAATTTAATTTTAGCTCAAGCAAATTTAGATAAAACTAGATTAAGATTAGCTTATTTACTTAACTTAATAGATAAAAATCAAATTGGATCATCCGTAGCAGTTTTACCTGAGCTTACTAATAAAGATTTTTATGATTTAGGTGATAAAATTATTAATATGATTCCTCTTACTGCTGAAGGGTTAATCAATGAAGTGTTAGCTAATAATATTGATATTTTAATCTTAAGATCAAATCTTTGTCTTTCTGGATATGATTTAGAGGTACAAAAATCAAGATATTTACCTGTAGTAAACTTAACAGGTGAGTTAAGAAGTGAGGAAAGTAGAGCTGGTGCTGGATTTACTAGATATGGTAAATTAACTTTTGAAGCTAGATATTCTATATATGATGGTGGTAGTAGAGAAGCTGGTGTTAAAAAATTCTCAGCTGCTTTAAAAGAATTAGAGTATCAATATGATATTCTTGTAAGAGATACAAGTGATAGATCTTTCTCTACTTTTAACTTATTGAGATCTTACGAACAACAAAGATTATCAATATTAAAAGAAATTGAAGCTACAGAAGAAGTTGATAGAGTTTATAATATTCAGTTCCAATTTGCTAGCCGTAGTTTAATAGATAGATTAGATAACCTTGAAAGACTGTCTAATGCAAGATCTAAATTAGTGCAAATTGATTACTCTATTTTAGCTTCTCGCTTACAAGTTTTATTGTTAATGGGTAACTTTGTAGAATTCTTTGGCTTCCAAAACTACCTAGAAACTAATAACTTAAAATTATGTTAGAAGTCTTTATATAAGAATCTAAATAACAAAAAAAGGGGTGTGATTTATTTACACCCCTTTTTTTCTGTGAACTGCTTATTCTATTATTTTTATATGTCCATAAAAATTTAGTAACCATTTAAATAAAAGAGATACCTTTTTTATTAGTAGTTAATAGATACATTGCTAGAAACCATTTTCTTAAAGATATTTTAGAATTTTCAAATATAGTACCAACTTTGATTGTAAATTGTTGTCTACATTTCTTACATTTAAATAATTTACCATTACTATATTTGTAAATTTTATTATGATTACAATGAGGACAATTATAACCATCTTTAAATCTTACTTTTCAAAGATTTCTAAACAAGTAGCTTCATCTTCAAAATAATCTAAAAATTCTATGATACTTTTAAAATCAAATCTCATTAAATATCCTTATATTCTGGTGTTTATAAGGATATTATAATTTGGTAACACAAGAATGTAAAACCGTTTGTGGGGTTATGAAATACAGTAATATCTAGATTCTTTTTGTTAAAAATGTTATAATATTAGGTTAATCATAATTTGGCACATTGTGTAATGGAAGTAATAAAAGTGCATTTATGTATCTAACAAAATATTATACAAAATTAATATAAATAAGGAAATTAAATGTTAAAGTTCAATTTACGAGACAAAGTTAAGATCAATATCAAAAGTTCAGATTTAGATCCTGCTAGAAATCTAAATGATAAAATATTAATAATAGATAACCATATTCCTACTCTAAATTCTTGGATAGTTTTATGGGTTTATGAAGGCAAACCATATAGTTCTATTATTAAAGAAGAATTTTTGGATAAGGTAGCTTAACTTTATTCTTTTATCCTAACCAATTCATTTTGGTTGGGATTTTTATTTAGGTTTATTTTGTATATAATTGTCTAAATTATTATTTTTATCAACTAATTGAATTTTATAATATCTTGCTCTAATCTCTAATTCTTTTTTACCACATTCACTAATAATTTTTTGATTATTGAGTACACATGTGTGATTCAAAGGGATAACATCAAAATTGTTAGCTATTTTTTTCTAGCATCTTGCCCTCAAAATTTCATTTTTACCTCTAATATAATTTTTATTATAATGTAAAATTAAGTATCAATTTACTCATATTTAGTTATTTTTCATTTGAAATCTTCTTTATTTCTTCTGTTATTCTATCTGTAGATTGTTTTGTTTTCAGATAGTTTGGTAAAGAGAAATTACTATCTTTAGCTATTTTTTCTTGAATAATTTTACTAATTAAACTATCTGCTTTTTCTAAGTTTCCATCTAATTTAGAGGCACAAAATAACATTGCAAACTCTGAGTATTTTAGGTGATGTTCTGAATCTATATTTTTCTTATATTGTTTCATTTTATCATATAACTCAAACGACTTTAAAAGATCTTCTTCAATACCTTCTTGGTTATATACCGTATCATAGTATTCGTTTATAAGTTTTTGCTTATTATTCCTAGCTTGTTCAGGGATACCTTTATGAATAGAGCAATATGCTTGTAAAAGAGTATCAGCTTTTATTTCTTTATCTTTTTTTTCCTTATTAGGAGTATTTCCTTGTTGGATAATTAGCGATATATTTTTTCCTTCAAAGAACTTACCTATTTTTTTAAGTTTAGGGTTTAATGACTTTAAGTCAAACGAAGATACTGGGTTTTGAGTATTAGTTCCTTTGGCTATTTCAAATATAATATCTGGATCTGTAGTTTGATATATTCTTACAATAACTTTAGCATCTGTAAAGATTTCATCTCTTTTTTCTTCTGATATTTTTTTATATAAATGGGCTATAGTTCTTGTAGTTTGCCCTCCATTAACTATATATGGATTAGTTAAGGTTATACTATTTTTGCCTCCAGCCGTATTAGGATTAGCAGAATCACAAATAATTGATAATCCATTATTTTTATACCAAAACATTTCTGGATTATCTTCTAAACTTTTTTCTACTTCTTTGTTAATATTAGTTTTTAAATGCCTACGGATATTTTTATTAAAGAGATGTTCTCCATATTCATCATACATTTTTACTAACTCATAAGCACTAATACTTGCAATATATGAATTTATGCCTACACTATTAAAAGGAAGAGCTTTATTTGATATATTTATCTCTATAGGAATTTATGTATAATTTAATACTACTAATATTCTCTCCTTTTAAAACTTCATTATATGTTGATATAACATCTTTTAAATAAGTATTCACTGTTAAGTTGTTTGAATCATTATCAATAAATATTTTTTTTACACTATCTAAGAATAGGCGAATTTCATTAGTTGTAATAGTTTTATTTAGATTATCCAAAGATTTGTACTTTGATTGGAAGATATGTACTTCTATATCTTCTCCAGCATCATCTTTTATACAACAAGCATCAATATTATTATCATGGCTACCCTCAGTTATATATTCAATAACATCATCAATAGGTTCATCAAAATATTTTGAAAGAGAATATGCTAAAAAGGCAAAGCTATCTTGTGTAGAGGAATCATTTATTTTACGTTTAGTAAATATTTCTGGTAATTTGTCTTTTATTTTTATTATATCACTTTGTAATATTTTATTGCTTAAATTATCCATTTTATAGAATCCTTATTTTTCTTTTATGCTTATTATATCAAAATTTTACCCAAACCCCTATCCTAAAGCCTCCTCTAATTTTAGTACCAATTGTTCTTTTTCGCCGCTGCCATTGGTTTTTAGTCTAATTAATGGAATATTATATTTCTCTAAAATCACATTTTTTAGGTTATCTCTTTTTTCTTGGGTTGAGCCTTTTTTATGGTAAGCTACACCATCAACCTCAATTGCTAATTTCGGAGTTTTTCCAAGTTTATCAAAGATTAAAAAGTCCACATGGGTCAACATATTGTTAGTATATTTTTTCTCTTCTTCATTTAACTTTTCAGTATCTCGCAATATCATTTTTAAGGGGATAAAAGCTGAGACACCAAATTTATTAAACCTATCTTCTTTAATAATATCATTAATTAACATCAGCATTAAATTTTCACTATCGTATTGCGAAATTCTTTTTTGTTTTTTTAAAATTTCTACCCGCTTACTATAGTAATCCTTATATAAATAATCAAAAACCGAATAAACTTCGCTATTTATAACTTCTAAGTTATTGTATTTAATATAATTAACGAGGTCGCCCATATTAGTAGCATCTAGTTCAGTATCATTTATTACTACTATAAGTTGGTTAATTGCCCGAGAAACTGCCACATTAAGGCGATTAGGATTATCTGTAAACTGTGAAATTTTATTATCAACGGTACAAAGGATAATCACCTCATTTTCTCGCCCTTGAAATTTATCTACCGTATCTGCCTGAATTGTGGTATTAAAAAAAGCCTCTTGTAAAGCATTAGTTTGGTTGCGATACGGGCTAACAATCCCCACCGAATTACTTGCCATAACCTTTTGCTGAGGGATAACCTCATTTTTAATTACATCAATTTGCCGTTGATTAATATGGTCTTCTCTAGCATGGTTTCCCTTAACAGTTTTATAAAGAACAAGGGGCGATAAGTTAGATTTTTCGTCGGTTAAAACAATTAACTGATTATTATAAAACTTTTGATTACAAAATTCTATTATCTTAGGATGGCAACGATAATGCTCCACAAGTAAAGTTTTAGGACTATCTGGAAAAAGCTCTATCATACTAGAGAGTAAGCTATGGTTCTTATAACGATATTCTTCTTTAAGATTAAATTTTTTAAAGATTAAATCGGTAGCTAAAGCAGTATTATAATTTACCACATTAGGAAGCTGTTTTAAATCGCCCACAATAACAACATTTTTTGCATAACATAAGGCTAATGTTCCAGTAGCTAAATCTACCTGCGAGGCTTCATCTATAATTACATAATCGTACATAGTTTTATGAGAAAGGCTACGAGACAAAGAATAAGTGGTAGAAAGAATAACCGGATACCTCTGTAGAATTTTTTTAGAACTTTGCCATAAATCATCTAACTTAAAAAAATCTTTATTAGTATCTTTATATTTTTTGGCAAGAAAATTATGGAATAATCTTTGCGATAAAGTAGAATACTCTGCCATTTTTGCTTTAAAATTAAAATCTTTTAAGGCAACTTGTAGCTGTAAAGCTCTATCACCTAATTCTTTAATTTTAAGATTATAATAACTTTGTTGAGCGAGGCTAATCATTACCTTACCGCTTAATGAATAAAACTGCTTATTTTTAACTCCCCGATAAAATTTATTGTAAATTTTTACAAAAAAATTAGGTTTTTTATAAATGTATTTTTCGCAACAAAGCCATAATGTAAGGGCAGTATCCGTATTTATAGGCTTTAAATAAAATGTGTAATCATCGTTAAGTTGACAATACTCTTTAAAATGCTGATACTCCACTAAAATATTTTCAAGCTCTTGCTGAGCTTTTGCTAGCTCATTCTTTTTTAAAAGTATTTCCTCTAAATTATTAGAAAGGCTTTGCAAAGCAGATTTTATCTTAACTGCCTCAATTTCAGTAATTTCATAAGCTAATAAACTTGGTAAAGGTTTTTGTTCAGCTATAAATTTTTGTTTATTTTCTTCATTACCAAGAGTTGCCGATATGAAATCTACATTGTGTTTTTTGAGCTTTTCAAAAATATTATTAGTGGCAGAATTATTACTAGAAACTACCGCAATACTTTTGTTTTGCATTACTAAATTAGCAATAATATTTAAAATAGTTTGAGTTTTCCCTGTGCCTGGTGGTCCTTCTATAATACTTAAATTATTATGTAAAGCCTTATCAACCGCTTTTTTTTGGCTAAGATTAAAACCAAACGGAAAAACTGGAATAATTTTTTGCGAAAGATTTCCTTGTAAAGGTTTACCACTTAAAAAAGCCGATAGAATACTATCCTTACTAACAGAGTCTATTTTACTGTAAGACTTAGATAAAATATTATTACCTTCATCTTTAATGCCAACCTCATCGGCAATAGCCTTTAAATATTCAAAGCAATTTTTAGAAAGTTTATCATCTAGTACAGAGGTGATAATCTCAACATTTTCAGGGTTATAAGAGTAGGTTTTACCATCATTAAAAGTTATATGGAATTTATTATTTTTTAAACTGTAAGATTTCACATCTTTAGTTCTATTTTTTCCTTTAACGAAGATTTCCATAGCCGTATTTTGTATCTATTCCCAAACTAGTTGCCATACAACTCCAAATTTATCTACTACCCAAGCTCCTTTACGAAAGTGGGCTACAGGCTCTGGTCCCATCATTACTTGTCCGTCAGTAGAAAGGGTTTTAAAAATGCTATCAAACTCTTCTTCACTTTTGCAGTCAACTAATAATGAATTTGCCCAAGTAAATTCTGGGGCAGGGTAAGCGGCGGTCATATCTAAGAACATAATTTCTTGAGATAAAAAGCTGATTAATCCTGTAAAAACTCTATTTTCATCACCTTCTTTAAACATTGGGTTATTATTTTTACTATATTTTTCTAATTTAAGGATTTTAGCATCAGGAAGATTATTAGTATAAAAGTTCATTGCTTCCTCTGCACGACCATTAAAAGTAAAAAATGGAGTGATTCTTTGTTTCATTAATTTAAGTTCCTTATTTTATATGATTTACTGATTAGTATAACATAAATATAGTTATATTCCCACCCCCTAAGCCGAAGCGGGAGTAGAGAAGGGATGAATTTGAGAATCAAAGAAATCTTTAATTTTACATAATAAGCCTAAAGAAGCAACATAATTAGCAAGCATACGGTTAGCTTTAGGAGAGATTAAGGGAGAGACCTCTAAGATTTCCTCATAACTAGGCTCATTATCCATACTAAGTTTTAAACTCTTCTTTATATTAAATAAAATTGCTAAGGCTCTGGTATTATTACGATATATCTTCTCTCCATCTTCTGAGTTTAACGGAAAGGCTTTACTTATTTCTCCTATCCTTTCTATGGTGTTTTTTATTATTCCATTTAGCTTTTTATTTAACTCTATATCTTTCCGCTTCTTTCTTTCTCTTTGCTCCTTTTCTTTTCTCATTTCATTTTCTATTCATTTTGCTATTTTTGGATCCATTTCTTCATCTTCTTCATAATCCGTATCCATTTTTGTATTCATGTTCATATTCATTTCTGTTTCCATATCAATTTCCATTTCTTCTCTATTACTCATTTTACTTTCCTTTTGTTTCCTTGTATTTATTATTTATATGTTCTCATATTTGTATATTCGTATATTCTTTTATTCCTTTTTATACTTATATGTTTTTATATATTTATATTTTTTTATTTATGTTTCTTTCATAATTAAAAATAGTATTTATTAGTTTTCTTTTAATTACAATCAAACATACACAAAGTGTATAATAATATTCTTAAAATGTCAAGAGAATTGTTATACCTGAAAAATATTAAATAAACAACATCTCCTGCATTTCTATGTATATATTCATTTTAGTAATTGCTTAAAAGAAATAAAGCAAATATAATGTAAGATATTGATAATAAAAATAAGGAGGACAAATTCGTGGATAATTGGTTTGAGAAAAGTAAGGCTGATGTTATAAAAGAGTTAGCTTCTGATAGTGATAAAGGGTTGTCTTTAGAATCTATAGAATCATTACAACAAAAATATGGTAAGAATCAGTTTCAAGAACCTCCAATGGAAAGTATCCCTAGTATGATTGCTCGTCATATGAAAGATGTTGCTACTATTATCTTATGTGTAGCGGCTTTGCTTTCTTTATTTATGGAATTTCAATACGGTGTAGGTATTCTTGAGTTTTATGTAATCATTGGTATCGTTATTTTAAACTTAACCTTAGCCATTACCCAAGAAAGGGGAGCCGAAAGATCACTTGCTGCCCTTAAACAACTTAGTAGCCCAACTAATATTGTTATTAGGGGAGGTAAACGGCAGAAAGTAGATTCTATTGAATTACTACCTGGTGATATTATTTTATTAAAAACTGGTGATATGATTTCAGCCGATGCAAGACTACTTGAAAGTACCGATTTAATGGTAGATGAAGCAGCTTTAACAGGTGAAAGTGAACCATCAGAAAAGAATGTTAATGCTGTACTTGATAGTAAAACGGCGGTAGCTGACCAAAAAAATATGGTATTTGCTGGCTGTCTTGTGGTAGCTGGTAATGCGAAAGCGATTGTTGTTGCTACCGCTATGAAAACTCAAATCGGGATTATTGCCGGCTTTTTAACTAGTACCATCCAATTACAAACTCCACTCCAAATAAGAATTTTTAAGCTAGGCAGACTTATAAGTATTATTGCTGTGGTTTCTGCCCTAATGATGTTAGCAGCTGGATATTTTCATGGCACAGGCTTTTGGGATATTGTAATGCTCGCTATTATTTTATGTGTAGCTGCAGTTCCAGAGATTCTACCTTTAATTGTAACCTTAAGCCTAGCACATGGTGTAAAGGAAATGGTTAAAAAACATGCTTTAATAAGAAAACTTCCAGCAGTAGAGACCTTAGGTAGTACTTCGGTAATTTGTTCTGATAAAACAGGGACCCTTACCCAAAATCGTATGGCTATTAAAAAAATATGGCAAGAGGGTAGCGAGCCATTTGATGATGATACTGCTTTTTCTTCTGCTCAATTAGAACTGTTAAGTAAATTTGCTTTTGCTACTAATGCAATGGTTGAAAAAAATGATTTAGGTGAAAATGTTGTAATTGGTTCGCCTACAGAATCGGCAATTATGAACTTACTAATTGCTAAAGGTGTTGATAAAACAGAAGCAGAGAAAGAATATCCAAGAGTTGCTGAAATTGCCTTTTCATCTGAGCGGAAAATGGCAACTTTTATCCAAGAAGATAAAAATGGTGGCTATCGTGTATTAACTTTGGGAGCATATGACCGTGTGCCATTTAAAAGTAGTTCAGATCTACGAGATAAAATGCACGATGAATTCGCAGAAAATGCTTTGCGGATATTAGCTTTAGGTAGTAAACATATCACAGAAATTCCTAAAAAACTTGAAGAAGTAGAACAAAACTTAGAGTTTGAGGGAATTATCGGAATTATTGATCCACCTCGTCCAGAATGTGCTGCAAGTGTGGCGATTGCTAAAGAAGCCGGCATTAGAACCGTAATGATAACTGGCGACCATGCTATTACTGCTAAAGCTATCGCTAAGCAAATTGGTATATTAAACGAAAGTGATAAGGTTATCACTGGAGTAGAACTTGCGAAAAAAAGCCAAGCAGACCTTGAAAATACTGTAAAAGATTATTCGGTTTATGCTAGGGTTTCTCCTGAGGATAAAATCCGTATCGTTAAGGCTTGGCAATCTCATAATGAAGTTGTGGCTATGACTGGTGATGGTGTTAATGATGCTCCAGCTTTAAAAAGAGCCGATGTTGGTGTGGCTATGGGGATAACAGGTACAGAGGTTGCTAAAAGTGCATCAGATGTAATTTTAACCGATGATAATTTTACCTCAATTGTGGATGCAGTGCAGTGGGGCAGAAATGTTTTTATTAACATAAGAAAAGCGGTTTATTTCCTTTTAGTTTGTAATTTTTCTGAGATTATTTTAATTTTAGGGTCAAAAATTATGGGTTGGGGAATTCCACTAACTCCTATCATGTTATTGTTTATCAATGTTATAGCCGATGGTGTACCAGGAATTGCTTTAGCTCGTGAAAAAGCTAGTTTATCAATTATGCAACGAAAACCCATTGGTCGCCAAGAAAGTATCTTTGCTGGTCTTAAGTTTGTAATTGGTTTGCAGGTTGTAGCCTTTGTTATTGTTGGATGGATTGCTTATTATGTAGGGGCTTATGTAGATTTAAATAATTATTTAGATATTAGTAGTAATTATCTTCTTTATGTTGGCGAATATACTAATCCTTATAACTATAATATTCCATCGCATATTTTAGGTCAAACTATGGCTTTTGTGGTAATCGGCTGGACTTCTATCTTCCATATATTTAATGTTCGTACTCGTAATTCTATTTTTAAAAGTAAGATTAGTGATAATCCTATTCTTGCATGGAGTGCTTTAGCAATGACTCTTTTATTTATAGTAATAGTTATGATACCACAAATAGGTATGTGGTTTGATATATTACCACTAAGCCTTTACCATTGGTATATTGCCATTGTGCTTTCTATTATCCCTATTATTGTATCAGAAGTTCATAAACTGATAACTAAAGTAAAAATAGAAATATAATTCTATATACTTTAATAGTTGATTGATAGTGTAGATATCTATCCTCGTGATATTTACACTATCAATTTTTTTTATGATGATAAGATAGCCTCTTTATGGATTGTATCCTATTTATGGGCTATGGTAGATTTCAATCCACAGAGTTATTAATAATCAAATTACCGATAGGTGAATTTAGCGGTATTTCCACATTCTATTTTTAAATTTTAAAATAATTATAAAGAATCAACCTATTGATAGTGCCGCCTTCTTGATGGAAAAGCAAGTTTCCTACAAGCTGTGGATAGCAGGGCTACCCACAGGGCATGGAGAACTCTACGAGTTTTCCACACTACCAACAAGTTCAAATAATATATGATTAAATCTTTAATAAGATTAAATAGATTATAAGAATTTAAAAACCAACTATTTACAAGGATTACAAACTAAAAAAATTACTATTTCATCCAAAAGGCTTACTATTTTGTACTTATTGGTTTCTTATTTGCGAAATTAAGTTTCCTTTTTGTCCAGAAAAATTTCAACAAATAGCAACTATATATTTGTAGAACTTTATTTTTTAGAAATTTTGGAAGTTTTTTTGAAAAATTTCATACTTGGCGGAGTGAGGGGGATTCGAACCCCCGATAGGGTTTGCCTATACACGATTTCCAATCGTGCTCATTAAGCCACTCGGAC